>DROE01000220.1 GCA_011322005.1 Devosia sp. | reverse complement strand
AGGACGAAGATGTCATTCGGCCCCATAGTCTCCCGATAAAAGAGCATGGGGGTTTTCTCGTTCTCAGCGGGAACCTGTTTGACAATGCCATCATGAAAACCAGCGTGATATCTGATGAATTCCGTCAGCGGTATCTTGAAAACCCCGACGACCCAAATGCCTTTGAGGGACGCGCGGTGGTATTTGACGGCCCCGAAGATTACCACTCCCGCGTTGATGACCCCGACCTGAAAATTGACGAAGAATCAATTCTTTTCATGCGGGGGGCCGGGCCAGTCGGCTATCCCGGCGCGGCTGAGGTCGTGAATATGCGCCCGCCCGACTATCTTATTCTCAAGGGAGTCAATGACCTTGCCTGCATCGGCGACGGGCGCCAGTCGGGCACTTCGGGTTCTCCCTCCATCCTCAATGCTTCTCCGGAAGCCGCTGCTGGGGGCGGTCTGGCCATTTTGCGTGACGGGGACCGGGTGCGCATCGACCTGAACAGAGGGGAGGCCAATATTCTGATTTCCGAAGATGAACTGGCGCGCCGCTATCGGGAACTGGCTGAAGCCGGAGGTTTTCCGTATCCCGACCATCAGACGCCCTGGCAGGAAATTCAACGCTCTCTGGTTGACCAGCTTGGTGATGGCGCGGTGCTGAAACCGGCGGTCAACTATCAGCGCATCGCCCAGAGCAAGGGCCTGCCCCGCGACAATCACTAGGTTCTTCTGAAAATCAGGATCTGGAATCTCTAGATGAGGTAGTCTTGCAACCTCTCGGCGACCCTGAGGAAGTCTGCGGGGTTGACTGGGTCTGCGCCGTCACGCACCTCAAAATGCAGGTGGGGGCCCGTGCTTCTGCCAGTGGAGCCCACCTTCCCAATGGGGGCTCCGGCCGCAACCATCTGCCCTTTTTCGACCAGTGTCGCCGACATGTGCGCATAGCGGGTGAAAAGCCCATTGGCATGTTCGACCTCAACCATGATGCCATAGCCGTTGCGCCGACCGGACCAGACAATTTTGCCAGCGCCCGCCGCTGAAACAAGTGCGCCACGCGGAGCGGGGTAATCCATGCCTGAGTGAAAGGCGCCGCCGCCCCCAAACGGGTCGCGGCGATTGCCGAAGTAGGAGCTTACGCGGCGGGCGGTTTCAAGAGGGTGCAGTATGGGAGCCCGGGAAAGGGCGGAACGCGCGAACTCGAACCTTTCCAGCGCCAGCAAAGCCTCGTTGGCGTTCTGCGCAAGACTTGGAGCCTGTTGCCCGGCGGAGGCCGGCAAAAGCGGACCGCCCATGGCCAGGTCAGCGGCGCCGGGTATTTGCACCGGAATGCCAACGCTGCGCAGTTCGGAAAGAATTGCATTGGTCGATTCTTTCGCCGCGCTGGAAATAGCGGAAAGTGCGGAGGTGGATTCATCCATCATTTGCGCAACCGACTGGCTGACAATCTCAAGGTTCACCGTTTGCGCATCGCCAAGAGTTGCCGCAACCGCGCCGGTGGTGACGAATTCAGCTTCATCTGCTTGTTCGCCCAGAGAGGCGGTGGTTAAGCCCAACTCGTCAGCCTTGTCAGAAAGAATGCGGATGTACTGGAATTGCTCTGAAAGAACCCGCTGCTGTTGCATCAATTCCTGCAACTTCAGGTTCAAGTTACCGGTTTGCAGATACTGGCGGGAGTGGAGCCGGTCGACCTCCATGCGTAATTGCAGGATGCGTTCCTGATAGGCCTGATAGGCATATCTGTCCTGATTGCCGAATATGGTGGAAATTTCCGGGGCCATCAAAAGCGCTACGCCAAGAACGACATTTGTCAGAAACAGGCCGGTGAAGATCGTGTAAAGCGCAACGGTTCGTACTGATACTGCCAACCGGCGGCTTCCCGGAGATGCGTTCGCGTATGAGTAGCGGGTTCTCAGGTTTCCAGAGTTTGTTAGCACGCTGCACGCTTCCAAATACACCAATTCCACTTGCAGGCAGTGTGGCCGCTTATGGTTAACAAATATCGAACACTCACGATGTTAGAATTCCCGGAACAAACATTACCCGGACGGAAGGGCCTCCGTGTCGGATTGCCGGTGAATGGAGGTGAGGCAAAGCGGGAAAATTTTTCGTTTGCAATCCGCCCTTCGTCACAATTGCCTTAATCCAGCCGGGTATGTCCAACAAACAGGCAGGTGTCCTGCCGAATCCAGAAAGCGAAGATTGACTTGGACACCAGTATACATCTGAAAGAGCTACCCGTTGAGGAGGGGAGGCCGGTGCGCGGGCCGAGGTCGCGCCGCCGCCGCGTGGCACACAGCGTGTCGTGGCTTGTCGTTGCGCCTTTGCTTCTGTTTTTGTCGCTCTATCTGATTTTGCTCGTCACACCTATCCCCCTGCCGTTTATCGGAGGACAGGTGCGCGAGCGCGTGCTGGCTTCCATGCCTGACACAATGGACCTGGAGTTGGGGTCCATCTCGCTCACGCTTGAGAACGGGGTTGCACCCGCGCTCAGGTTCAATCCGGTGGTGCTCACAGACCGGGCAACGGGGGGAAGGGTGGAGATGGAGGCGCTTGAAGTCGGTTTTTCACCTTTCAGGGTTCTACTCGGCCAGCCGGGCACCGTGATCACGCTCGTAGGGCCGAAACTTCAGGTGATACAAGACCTGCACGGTCCCCGCCTTGCCCAGTTCGAGACTGCGGATGCGCACCAGAACAGTCAGGCCACGGTGCGCATTATCGAAGGAGAGGCGGCCTTTCCAAAAGTCACTATCCGCTCGGCGGGTGTGGGAATGCAGACAAGTGCCCCGGAGGATCCCGAACTCGTTCTGCGCTCTGACAATGACTGGCTTATTTTCAACCTGGAGGCGGCGGAGCGTGGGCTGCGCGCCATTGTAGAGCGGTCGGAGCAGGGGCTGTTTTCGCGGTTCCTGGTGCGCAATGGCAATCTTGAGATGCTCGATTCCGTTTACGGGTTCGCCCGAACCTTTGCGAACATAAATATGGATATCGGACCTCAACCGGGCACCAAGAATGTGGATGGTACCTTTTCCACCGTCATCGCCGGGGAGGAAATGAACGCTTCCATTCTCCGGCGCGTGAACATTGACGGCTCCGTCAGCATGGTCGCCCAGATGGCCAACCTGGATTTTTCGGCCTTCATGCCTTTCATGAATGACCCCATCAGCATGATTGCAATGGAAGGTACCGGAAACATTGTAAGCGAAATCAACTTTGCCGCCGGGGAGAATATCAGCGTTATGGGAGGAGAATTCTCCATCAACATGACGGGCATGGACCTCAGGATCGGAGATGACAGATTTCCCATTATCACCGATGACATGAAAATCAGCTGGCTGGCTTCCGAAGCGCAGTTCAAAATGCAGGAAACGCGGTTTCAGGCCGGCGCGTCCTATGCTGATGTCTCGGGTGTCTATGTGTTCGGACTGGATGAGAATTTCGGTCCAACCATGCGCATGACGACGAGCGCAAACAATATTCATCTCCAGCCCCTGGACCTGGACGCCCCTGTGGCACCTTACGAAAACATGCAGTTCGTGGGCTGGTCCGCGCCGCTCTACGGCGCGCTGGGCATTGACAGCATGGTGGCGACCAGCGGCGGCATGGTTCTCACCACTTCGGGCCGCCTTGACATGCTGGCGCGAGGCATAGGCGTTAACCTGGATGTGGCCATAGAGGGCGCGCGGGCCGATGACCTCAAGCGCATCTGGCCCTATGTCATAGGAGGCAGCACGCGGGACTGGTTCGTGGACAATGTGCTTGATGGCGAGGTTATCACCTCGGCAATGAAGTTCCGCTTCCCTATCGGCTCCATCGGTGGCCCGGACGAAAATATGCAAATCCCGGACGGAGCAATGAGTGTTGATATTCTGGCTTCAGACGTTGTGTTCAATGCGATTCAGGGCGTTGACCCCGTTCGTGTCGCTGGACAGACCAGACTGCAGGTTCGCGATGGCAATATCGGCATTGACTTTGGCGATGCCCGCCTGCCCACAGGCGAGGGAGAACTCGGCTTTTCGGGGGCGGAGTTTTCCATTGTCTATGGTGACGAGGATACCAGCACTTTTCTGTTTGAGGGGAATATCGAGGCTTCCGTTGATGCACTGCTCGAACTTGCCCAAAACCAGGCGCCCGAAATGTTGGAGGGGCTTGAAGTACCCCTGGACCTGTCAGCTCTGTCGGGAAATGTCTCAACTTCTCTGACGGCACGGATCGAGATGGCCGGGAGCGACTATGAGTTGCGTTCCATGGCCTATTCACTGGAGGGAACCCTGAGTGACTTTTCCAGTTCTGAGCCCGTTGGAGACTACGCAATCGCTGATGGGCAGTTCGCTTTTGAGATAGATGAGAGCGGCTACAGGGTGACCGGCCCCACAAAACTCAATGACCTTGGTGTCAATCTGGTTTTAAGGGGGAAACTTGAAGAACAAACTGCGCCGGATATCACCGTTTCAGCCAATTTCGCCGCCGAGGATTTCAAGAAGTTCGGTTTTGATGTTTCGGAGTTTGTCGGTGGCAATGTGCACTTTACCGGCCAACCGCTTCAGGATGGCTCCTTGCGCGTGGGCGTGAACCTGAAGGACGCCAGCCTGACAATCGCCGACCTTGGCTTGAGCAAACCGCGGGGGGAGGCAGGGGCGCTTGAAGCCATTGTCCGGTTCGACGACTCCATCATCGAAATTGATGACATCGACCTCTCATTCGGAACCGTGCGCCTGCGGGGGGGGCTGAAATATCATGAGGACAATGGTCTTGTGTCAGCGAATTTTCCCACCTTCGCCATCAACGAGGGTGACCGGGCACAACTGGCGCTCGCGCCTATTGAGGGGGGCTTTTCGTTGCGTCTGCGTGGCGAACAGCTCGACCTCAAGCCGCTGATGCAGAGGTTTTTCAGCCTTGAGGGGGGAGGGACAGGTGGCCCCCGGGCCACAAGTGTCGACCAGGCAATCGTTCTGGATGCCAAACTTGACAGGGCCCTTGGGTTTTTCCGGACTGTTGCGCTCAATCTGGATGCACAAATGTCGCTAAAGGGGGAAACACTGAGCCGGGTAACGCTGCGGGCCCAGTTCGGGGGCAACAACTCCCTGTCGATAACCACCAACCCAGTACCCGGCGGGCGGGCCATGTCGGTTGCATTTGCCGATCTGGGCACGCTTTTGCGTTTCACCGGTGTTTATCCGCGGCTGGCCGGAGGCAGTGGCAGCCTCGTCATGTCTACCGATACCGCCCAAGGTACCGACAGGGGCGTTTTCTCCATCAGGGATTTTTCTCTGATCGATGAGGCCAATGTTGCCCAGATACTGGGCAACGACCCGCGCTCGCGCGAAACCATCGCCCGCCAGAACCGGGTTGATTTCAACGAAGGGCGCGCCGAGTTCATACGCAAGGATGGTGTTGTTGAAATAACCGAAGCCGTGCTCGACGGGGGGCAGATGGGTGGTACTGCGCGCGGCTACATTTACACCGACACCGGACGTTATGATCTGGTGGGGACATATATCCCCCTGTTTGAACTCAACAATGCTTTCCAGCAAATCCCCATTCTGGGGCCGCTGCTGGGGGGACGGGAGGGGGAAGGGTTGATTGGCGTCACCTTTGCGGTGCGCGGCGACCTGGACAATCCCCAGTTCGCCATCAATCCGGCCTCGATTCTGGTTCCCGGTGCCTTCCGCTCACTGTTCGAGTTCCGTGCGCGTGAGCGGACGAACTGAGCAAAACATGAAACGGTCTAAACCGGCTTCAAGAGCGCGTGGCGCTTTTTGCCCACCGAGATTTTTATCACACCTTCGGGCAGAAGGTCTTTTTCGCTCAGGCTTGCCCTTTCGTCCGCGGCAGGTTTGTCGTTAATCCTCAATGCACCGGATTTGACGTGGCGGCGCGCTTCACCGTTTGAGGCTGCAAGTCCGGACAGAACGCAAGCGGCAAGAATGCCAATTCCGGCGTTGAGGTCACTTCTTGAAATGGTGACTGTGGGAAGGGACAGGTCAAGCGCCCCTGTCTCAAACGTCGCCTTGGCCGTTGTCTCGGCCTGTTCCGCCGCTTCGCGCCCGTGCACGATTGCTGTGGCTTCAGTGGCGAGAATTTTCTTTGCCTCGTTGACTTCGGCCCTGGCAATTCGGCTGATTTCGTCAAGCGGCAGGCGGGTGAAAATCTTGAGGAACTTTTCCACGTCCGCGTCTTCAGTATTGCGGAAATACTGCCAGAACTCATATGGGGAGAACAGGTTGTCATTGAGCCAGACGGCGCCATCGGCGGTTTTGCCCATCTTTGCACCCGACGCCGTGGTCAGCAGGGGAGTGGTCAGTGCGTAAAGCTGGGGCGTGCCCATGCGGTGGCCAAGGTCAACGCCGTTGATGATGTTGCCCCACTGGTCCGAGCCCCCCATCTGCAACACACAATCAAAACGGCGGTTGAGTTCAACAAAATCATAGCCCTGCATGATCATGTAGTTGAATTCGAGGAACGACAAGGACTGTTCACGATCCAGCCGCTGCTTGACGCTTTCAAATGAGAGCATGCGGTTGACCGAAAAATGCCGGCCCACATCGCGCAGGAAATCCACATAATTGAGCTTCATCAGCCAGTCGGCATTGTTGATCATCAGCGCGTCACCGGGCTTGCCGCCATAGGAGAGGATGCGCGCAAAAATGCGCTTGATACCCTCAATATTGGTGTCGATCTGTTCCGGGCTGAGCATGCCGCGCTGGCTGTCGCGAAACGAGGGATCGCCCACCATCGAAGTGCCCCCGCCCATCAGGGTTATGGGGCGGTGCCCGGTTTCCTGCAGCCAATAGAGCATGGTGACACTTATCAGATTGCCGATATGCAGGCTTGTTGCTGTGGCGTCATAGCCGACATAGGCGGTGACAGTTTGGCTGGCGCACAGGGCGTCCAGCCCTTTGGGGTCTGATACCTGATGAATGAAGCCGCGCTGTTCGAGCACGTTCATAAAATCGGACTTGTAGGCGCTCATTGTAATCAGCGTCCTCCACCGGCGGCAATGTCGGCCCGGCGCCGATCCAGATAGTCGGCGCAGCGCTCAATCAGTTCGTCACCCTTGTCGGTAAAGAAATGGTTGGCGTTCTGAACGATCTGCTGTTCGATGGTGATGCCTTTTTGGGTGTGCAGCTTGTCGACCAGCCGCTGCACCGAGTCAGGAGGGGCAACCTTGTCCTCGGCGCCGTGAATAATCAGGCCGGAGGAAGGGCAGGGGGCAAGGAACGAAAAGTCATAGAGGTTTTCGGGCGGCGCCACGGATATAAACCCCTCGACTTCGGGGCGGCGCATCAGCAACTGCATGCCGATCCAGGCCCCAAACGAGAAGCCGGCAATCCAGCAGCCCTTGCTTTCGGGATTGATGGATTGAAGCCAATCCAGAGAAGAGGCAGCATCAGACAATTCACCCAACCCGTGATCAAACAGCCCCTGGGAGCGCCCAACGCCACGCGAGTTGAACCTCAGGGTTGCAAAGCCGCGCTCCACGAACATGTAATAGAGGTTGTAAATGATGGGGTTGTTCATGGTGCCGCCGAACTCGGGGTGCGGATGCAGGACTATCGCAACCGGGGCGTTGGCCTCTTTGCCAGGCTGATAACGACCCTCGATTCGGCCCGAGGGACCGTTGAAAATGACTTCAGGCATTAAGCTACAACTTTCACGCTTCGTTACTTTTTCAGCCCGGCATAAAACTTCGCCGGAATAGCCCGGCTTGTCGCTTGACGAACCGGGTGCGGGCCCTTACAAATGGAGCTTGTGAAGCTAGATTAGAATAATTCTAATCTGCTGTTCAAAGCGCCAGACTTTCGAGCTTTTGGGGCCTTTTAGATGAGGCGGGCAGCAGATTTCAAGGATTGATTCCCTCTTGGTCGTAAACAAATTGGTTTCAAAGCGAACGCAATGACCCAGTCCATGGTCTATCTGGACCACAATGCCTCGACGCCGTTGCTGGCGGCGGCGCAAGAAGCGATGATTGAAGCCATGGCGCTGGTGGGTAATCCTTCAGCGGTGCATGCCCATGGCCGTGCGCTTGCCAATATTGTGGAGGATGCGCGCAGGTCTGTTGCCAGAGTTGCCGGTGCGCGCAGTTCGGGGGTGGTGTTCACCGGTTCGGCAAGC
Organism: Devosia sp.; assembly: GCA_011322005.1. Lineage (GTDB taxonomy): Bacteria > Pseudomonadota > Alphaproteobacteria > Rhizobiales > Devosiaceae > DROE01. Next base: position 8,616 of record DROE01000220.1, on the reverse strand, counting down.
GAAGCGATAACCCAGGCGATTGTCGGGGGGGTCAGATATTTCAAGATTGACCGGGTAATCTTGTCCGGTGGCGAACATGCAGCGGTGAGCAGCGCTGCCAGAATATCGGGTGCCCCGGTGCATACCATCGCGCTGCTGGCAAATGGTGAAATCGACATGGAGGCGCTCCGGCGCGCGCTTGGTGAAGCCACTGACAATGACGAGCGGGCGCTTGTTGCCTTGCACTGGGTCAACAATGAAACGGGTGTTGTTCAATCGCTGGCGGAAATTGAAAAAGCCGTCGGCCCGACGCCGCACATTCTTTTTGTCGATGCGGTGCAGGGTTTTGGCAAACTGGAGGTGGATTTTTCCTCGTCGGCTTTGGACATGATGGCTGTCACTGCCCATAAGATCGGCGGCCCGGCCGGTGTCGGCGCGCTGTTGATGAAGTCTCATTGTGATAGTGTGCGCCTCATACCCGGCGGCGGACAGGAACACGGGCGGCGGGGCGGAACGCAATCGGCTCCACTGATCGCAGGGTTCGGTGCGGCTGCAAATGCATATACCTCCCATCTCGATGTGCAAAAATGTGCTGACCTTATTTGCTCGCTTGAACGCCAACTTGGCGAACTCTGCCCGAATCTGGTGATTTTTGGCCGTGAGGCATTGCGAATCGGTTTTGTCAGCAATTTTGCGCTGCCGGGTGTGAAGAACACTTCACTGCTGATGGGGCTGGATCTGGAAGGAATTTCTGTTTCCGCCGGTTCGGCCTGTTCTTCGGGCAAGGTGTCGCGCTCCCATGTGCTCAAGGCCATGGATGTTCCCGAAGAACTGAGCGATTGCGCCATCCGTATCAGTGTGGGCTGGACCAGCACCCAGGACGATATAAATGCGGCAGTTGCCGCCATTACCAAAATCTACAACCGGCAGAGTGGCCGGAACGGAAAGGCCGCCTAGATGCCAGCAATCAAAGAGACCGTTGAACACGTCGAAGAACTCGAAGTCGAGAAATACAAGTATGGCTTCAAGTCCGATATCGAAAGCGAGGTGGCACCCAAGGGTCTGAACGAAGATATTGTGCGCTATATCTCGGCCAAAAAGGACGAGCCCAAATGGATGCTCGACTGGCGTCTGGAAGCGTTCAGGCGCTGGCAGACCATGACCGAGCCGACCTGGGCCCGGGTGCACTATCCAAAAATCGACTTTCAGGACCTGCATTATTACGCGGCTCCCAAGAGCATGTCGGCCCCCAAGAGCCTAGATGAGGTTGACCCCGAGCTGCTCGAAACCTACAAGAAGCTGGGCATTCCCCTCAAGGAGCAGGAAATTCTTGCTGGCGTTGAGGGCGCACGGGTTGCGGTGGATGCGGTGTTTGACAGTGTGTCCGTGGTCACCACCTTCAAGGAGGAACTGGCCAAGGCCGGGGTGATTTTCTGCCCCATATCCGAGGCCATCCGCGACCACCCCGAACTGGTCAAGAAATATCTGGCCTCGGTGGTGCCGGTGAGCGACAATTTTTACGCCACCATGAATTCGGCGGTGTTTACCGACGGCTCGTTTGTCTACGTGCCCGAGGGCGTGCGCTGCCCGATGGAACTCTCAACCTATTTCCGCATCAACGAGCCCAATACCGGCCAGTTCGAGCGCACGCTGATAATCGCCGAAAAAGGCTCCTATGTAAGCTATCTTGAGGGCTGTACGGCCCCCATGCGTGACGAAAACCAGCTTCACGCCGCCGTGGTCGAACTGATTGCCCATGACGATGCGGAAATCAAATATTCCACCGTGCAGAACTGGTATCCCGGCGACAAAAACGGCAAGGGCGGCATCTATAATTTTGTCACCAAGCGCGGCGACTGCCGGGGCAAAAACTCAAAGATTTCCTGGACCCAGGTGGAAACCGGCTCGGCCATCACCTGGAAATATCCCTCCTGCATTCTGCGCGGTGACGGCTCGCGCGGCGAGTTCTATTCGATTGCGGTTTCCAACGGCTATCAGCAGGTCGACAGCGGCACCAAGATGATACATCTGGGCAAAGATACCTCTTCCCTCATCATCGCCAAGGGCATTGCGGCGGGAAAATCCGACAATACCTATCGCGGGCTGGTCTCGGCCCATGCCAAAGCCTCCGGCGCGCGCAATTTCACCCAGTGCGATTCGTTGCTCATAGGCGACGCCTGCGGCGCGCACACGGTGCCCTACATCGAAAGCCGCAACGCCACGGCGGTGTTTGAGCACGAAGCCACCACCTCCAAGATTTCCGACGACCAGTTGTTCTATTGCCAGCAGCGCGGTTTGAGCGACGAGGAAGCAGTGGCGCTGATTGTCAACGGCTTTGTGCGCGAAGTCTTACAAAACCTGCCCATGGAGTTCATGGTGGAAAGCCAGAAGCTGATCGCAATTTCCCTTGAGGGGAGTGTGGGCTGATGGCTTCACCAACAACAGATGCGACTAACGGAGTTGAACAAATGAGCACGCCAATGCTTGAAATACGCAACCTGCATGTGCGGGTTGAGGACAAGACCATCCTCAAAGGCGTCGATCTTGTTGTGCCCAAAGGCGAGGTCCATGCCATCATGGGCCGTAACGGAAGCGGCAAGTCGACGCTCTCCTATGCCATTGCCGGGCGCGACGGATATGAGATTACCGATGGCGACATTCTTCTTGACGGGCAGTCCATTGTTGAAATGGAAGCCGATGAGCGGGCCAGTGCCGGACTGTTTCTTGCCTTTCAGTACCCCATTGAAATTCCCGGTGTGGCGACCATGACCTTTCTCAAGGCCGCCATGAACGCCCAGCGCAAAAGCCGGGGTGAGGAAGAGATGAAAACCCCTGAATTCATGAAGGCGGTAAGGGCCGCTGCAGGCGACCTTTCCATTGAAACCGACATGCTGAAGCGGGCGCTCAATGTCGGATTTTCCGGGGGCGAGAAAAAACGCGCCGAAGTTCTGCAAATGGCGCTGTTGGCACCAAAGATGTGCATTCTGGACGAAACCGATTCCGGGCTTGATATTGATGCGCTCAAGGTGGTTTCCCAAGGGGTCAACCATCTGCGTGCACCGAAACGCTCGATGCTGGTGATTACCCATTATCAGCGCCTGCTCAATCATATCGTGCCCGACCGGGTGCATGTGTTTTCCGACGGCCGCATTGTCAAGAGCGGTGGCAAGGAACTGGCGCTGGAGCTTGAAGCAGAAGGTTATTCCGCCTTTGACGAAGCGGCGGCATGAGGGAAGCGGGAAAGTGACAGCACCAAACACAGCCAAGCGCACTGTCCATCTGGGTGAAGCCGAAAACACCTTGATTTCGCAACTGCTGAGCGCCGGTGCCCGAGGCGCTGCTGATGAGTTGGCGGCAAGCGGCCTGCCTACCCGGCGCATCGAGGCCTATCATTATACCGACCTCAAAGCCCTGTTGGGCGAGGTTCCTGCCATTGCAGAGGAAGCCGGGCAGGTGGGGCCACCCAAATTCAGAGTGCCTGGAGCCTATCGCATACTTGTGGCCAACGGACGCATTCAGCAATCCACAACTCCGCCGAACGGTGTTGTGGTTTCCGAGGCCGGCGGATCTTCGTTAACCGAACGTGATGATGTATTGGTGATGCTCAACCATGGGCTGGTGGAGAAATCCCTGGCTATTGGTCTTGAAAACTCGGTCGATCCGATCGTGCATATCGACCACCGTATTGCCGGCGCGCCGGCTCATACAGCCGGAGCCCTGAGGATTGAGGTTGCGCCCGGGGCAACCGCAACGGTGCTTGAGACATTTTCGGGCTCCGATGCGGCTCATATGGGCAATCAAGGTACACGGGTGGAACTGGGGGATGGCGCCCGCTTCACGCATATTGTTGTTGACCTGTCCGCGCTCAACTCACGACATTTTCACACCATCGAGTACGCCGTCGGCGCCAATGTCCAGTTGCGCAACCTGCTGGTCAATTCCGGATCGGCCCTGTCGCGCACGCAGATGTTTGGTGTTTTTGCCGGGGAGGGGGCTCATGGCGATTTTTCCGGCCTTAATCTGGTAGATGACGGCCAGCACAACGACATCACGCTGGACGTCAACCATGCGGTGCCCAACACGACATCTCAGGAACTGTTCAAATCCGTGGTGCGCAACCGTGCAAAGGCAATCTTTCAGGGGCGTATTGTCGTTTCCCCGAAAGCGCAGAAAACCGACGCCAAGATGATGATGCAGGGGCTGATGCTTTCCGAGGGGGCGCAAATTCTCTCCAAACCCGAACTGGAGATTTTTGCCGACGACGTGCAGTGCGGGCACGGGTCCACCTGTGGTGAACTGGACGCGCAATCCATGTTTTACATGATGAGCCGGGGCATTGCCCGAGAAGACGCCAAAGCCATGCTGATCCGCGCCTTCGTTCAGGAACTGCTCGACCCGATTGAAGATGAAGAACTCAGTGAAGCGCTGAGCGGCGTTGTTGAAGAATGGCTGAGCCGGCCTGCGAAAAGTCCGGCAATATGAGTTTTGACTTAACAAAGATCCGGGCCGATTTTCCCATTCTTGAGGAAAAAATTCACGGGCAGCGGCTGGTTTATCTGGACAGTGGCGCCTCGGCACAAAAACCTCAGGCGGTGCTGGACCGGATTACCCGCGCCTATACTCACGAATATGCCAATGTGCACCGGGGTCTGCACACGCTCTCCAACCGCGCAACCGATGCCTTTGAGAAAGCCCGAGAAACCGTGCGCACCTTCCTCAATGCCAACAGTGGGGACGAGATAGTCTTCACCCGCTCGGCAACGGAGGCCATCAATCTGGTGGCGGAGGCATTTGCCGGTCCGCGCATCGGGGAGGGCGATGAGATTGTGCTTTCCATCATGGAACATCACTCCAATATCGTGCCCTGGCACTTTCATCGCGAGCGCAAGGGGGCTGTGCTTAGATGGGTTGATGTCAACGATGATGGAAGTTTTGACCTTGATGCTTTTGAGCAGGCCCTGAGCGCGCGCACAAAAATCGTGGCCATCACCCACATGTCCAATGTTCTGGGCACAATTACACCGCTCGAGCAGATTATCGGGATAGCGCACGCCAGGGGCGTTCCAGTTCTCGTGGATGGCTCTCAGGGGGCCGTGCACACCAAGGTTGATGTGCAGGAGCTGGGCGCGGACTTCTACATCATGACCGGGCACAAGCTCTATGGGCCAACCGGCGTCGGGGTGTTGTATGGGCGCTTGGATCTTTTGGCTGAGATGCGTCCCTATCAGGGTGGTGGCGAAATGATTGAGGATGTCACTCTTGAGGATGTGACTTACAGCGATCCGCCTCACCGTTTCGAAGCGGGCACCCCCCCGATTGTGCAGGCCATCGGGCTTGGCGCGGCCCTTGATTACATCAACGCTGTCGGCCGCGACGAGATTGAAGCCCACGAAAAAGACGTGGGTGCTTATGCCGCCGCCGAACTGCAAAAAATCAACGGGCTGCGCATGATTGGCTCGGCTAAGGGCAAGGGCGCGATTTTTTCGTTTGAAATCGAGGGTGTCCATGCCCATGACCTTTCGGCAATCATGGACCGTTACGGTGTTGCCATTCGTGCCGGCACCCATTGTGCCCAGCCGTTGTTGAAACGATTTGGCGCCACCTCTACCTGCCGGGCTTCCTTTGCCCTATATAATGGCAGGGACGATGTGGAGGCCCTTGTTGATGCCATAAAGCGTGCCAGCGCGTTTTTCGCCTGACAGGAAAGAGAAGGCCAGTGAGCGAACAGGAAAACCAGGGTGAGCAATCTGCTCCTGAGAAAACCGCCGCCGAACAGGCTGTGGTCAATGTCTCTGACAAGGGAACCCTGCCACCCGAGGAAATAGAGCGCATTACCGCGGACCTGATTGCTGCGATCAAGACCGTCTATGACCCCGAAATCCCCGTCGACATTTATGAGCTTGGCCTCATCTACAAGGTTGATCTTGACGAGGACCGCAACCTTACCATCGACATGACGCTCACCGCACCGGGGTGCCCGGTGGCGGGTGAAATGCCCATCTGGGTTGAAAATGCGGCGCGCAGCGTTCAGGGTGTGCAGGATGTGAGCGTGAATATGGTGTTCGATCCGCCCTGGAGCGCTGATCGCATGTCAGAGGAGGCTCAGGTCGCCCTGAACTGGTGGTAAGCAACATGAAGATCATGAGCGTTACCGAAGCTGCCGCATCCCGCATCCGCGAAATCATCGCCGGAGCCGACAAACCCGTGTGCGGGGTTCGGGTCGGGGTGAAAAACGCCGGTTGCGCCGGTGTTTCCTACACGCTGGATTATGTGGAAAACCCCATTGCCGGGGACGACCATGTGCGCGACCGGGATGTGGACATCTATATCGACCCCAAGGCAACGTTGTTTCTTCTTGGAACCGAGATGGACTTTGAAACCACCAAGCTTTCGTCGGGCTTCACCTTTACCAACCCCAATCAGACCGGGGCTTGCGGTTGCGGGGAAAGCGTGCAACTGGAAGCTGCGGACCTGGAGGAATTGGCGCGGGCCCGGGCCAACAGTTCAGCTTGAGGGTGTTCGCGGCGGAACTCAGGCCGCGGTTTTGGTCTGCATCAGTTTGTCGTTTTCGGCGACCACCTTGTTTCTGCCGGCATGTTTTGCGGCATAGAGCGCCAGGTCGGCGCGCTCAATGAGGGTGGCGGGGGAATCTTTGGATACGAGCCGGGAAATGCCAAACGAGGCGGTAATGCGCCCGAGTTTTTCGTTGGTTGATCGTTTGAGCAGTTCTTTTGCCTGGATTGTTTTCCTGATCTTGTTGGAAATGATCGTTGCGTCCTTGAGTTCTGTGTTGGGAAGAATCAGCGAGAACTCTTCACCTCCATAACGGGCCGCCACATCACTCACCCTAACATTTTTGCGCAATGTCGCGGCGACCAGACGCAATACCTGGTCACCGGTCTGGTGCCCATAGGTGTCGTTAAATGTCTTGAAATGGTCGATGTCGATCATGACCAGACACAGGGGGCGATTTGTTTCATTGGCTCTTTGGATCAGGCGTTCCAGTTCCCGGTCAAAATGTTTGCGGTTGCTCAGATTGGTGAGGGAGTCGGTCATTGCGTCGCGGCGTACCTCGTCCAGATCGCCCTGAAGCGAGGCCATCTCGGCGCGTGTTGCCTCCAGACGGTCTTCAAGCTGTTTGTTGTTTGTCTGCATCTGCCGCGTTTTGGCCAGCAGGCTTTTGGTGAGCAGTTTCAGGGCGGCGGGATCTATGTCGGCGTCAAGCGTGCTGTTGGCCTCCTCAAGGGAACCGGAGTAAGAGCGCGCCGTTTTGCTGGCGGAACGGATTATTTCCTGAACGGAATCGATGTTCTCGCACATCCGGCCCGAAACATTGTTGACCCGCTCGTCAATCTGATGGGTTTTCAGAAACTCGTTGTAAAGGCTTTCCACGACTTCCAGGGAGGGAAGGCGCGCATCGGAAAAAACCGCATTTATCCGTTCGTTCAAAGCCTTGTTGACGCCGGTCGAATAAATATAAAACAGCTCATAGAACTGCGGATATGGGGGGATCTCACCACGCTTGAGCAGACTTAGCGTGGAATTTGCGTAACTGAGCGCCCGTTCGAATTCATCCTGTGCCACGTTAGCCCCTGAATTTCATAGATATTTTAACTGCCTAGTGCTGCATAATAATTGAATCCGCTCTGTTAAAAGAACGTAAAATTCAGCAAAGTTTTGAGAAAACAGGCAGCACTGAAAGGCTAAGTCATTGATTTGAGAAGAAATGCCGGGATGTTGGCATCCGCGCCAAATGGACCTGGGTCTTTGCTGCGGGACTTTGAAGAACGGGAACGCTCGGTCCGGGAGCCCTTTTTTGCATCCTTTGGCGGGGATTGGGATTCGGCTGCAGACGGGATTGAAGGTTGCGCGTCAGCAGCAGGTTTGCTGGCGGGGCCGGCTGCGGTTTGCATCAGGGCGGGATCTTCGCCGGCAGGTTTCCGGCGCTTCCGTGCCCCTTTTGACGAGGTCTTCCCCTTAGTGCCGGATTCAGCGGAGGGGTGAGCCCTGGCGTCTGCATGGGAAGCCCATGAAATCTTCTTTTGTATAAGCGCTTCAATGGCATCGAGGTATTTTTTGTCCGCCGGGGCCACAAGTGTTACGGCCGTACCGCTGCGTCCGGCACGTCCTGTGCGCCCGATACGATGCACATAGTCTTCCGGGTGAGTGGGGACATCGAAATTGAACACGTGGGAGACGTCGGGAATATCCAGTCCGCGCGCCGCCACATCGCTGGCGATGAGAAACTTCAATTTTCCCGATTTGAACGTCTCAAGAGTCGCCATGCGGGAGCGTTGGTCCATATCCCCGTGCAGGGGGCCGGCATCGTAGCCATGCTTGTTCATGGAACGGGCAAGAGTTGCGATGTCGCGCTTGCGATTGCAAAATATAATTGCGTTGGTCAGGTTTTCGTGCGCGTCAATCTGCGCGCGCAGGGTCTGGCGCTTCTCCGCCGGCTTGCCGCCGGTTTTTGCAAGTTTCTGCATGATGGTTTCCGCCGTGGTCGCCTGGCGAGCGACCTTGACCTGGACCGGGTCGCGCAGAAACTTCTCCGAGAGACGGCGGATTTCCTCGGGCATGGTTGCGGAAAAAAACAGGGTCTGTTTGCGCGGAGGCAGGAGGCCCGAGATACGTTCT
>DROE01000219.1 GCA_011322005.1 Devosia sp. | reverse complement strand
GCCCCCTTCCCGCCGGTGCCAGCCCGCCTGTCAAATTTTGCGCAATTCTGGTAACATTGAGCCAGCAAGGACTTGGAAATCATCTGATGAGCACTTCCAAACGCCGCTTTTGTCTCTATCTGATCAAGCCATCTCACTATGACGACGATGGTTATGTCATCCAGTGGTTCCGTTCCCCAATCCCTTCAAACTCCCTGGCCGCGGTTTACGGTCTGGCGCTTGATTGCGCCAGCAGGCAGTCCCTGGGCCCTCAGTGGGAATTCGAAATAAGCGTTATCGACGAAACCAACACCTTTGTTGATACCACTGAAATTACAAGGAAAATCCTGACCGCTGACGCCGGCATGGTCATGCTTGTCGGGGTGCAGTCCAACCAGTTTCCCCGTGCGCTTGATATCGCCCGTCCGCTGATTAAGAGCAATATTCAGGTCGCCGTCGGCGGCTTCCACGCATCAGGTGTCATTGCCATGCTCGATGGTGAGGACACCGGACTGAAGAGAGCAAAAGCCATGGGGCTGACCATTTTTGCCGGCGAGGCCGAAGGGCGCCTGGGCGAAGTTCTGCGCGATGCCAGAGACGGTGCTCTGAAGCCCCTTTATAACCACATGGCGGATTTGCCTTCCATTGCCCACACCCCCGTTCCCTTTGTTCCCGCCAGCCACGTAGCGCGCACTGCTTACAACCTTTCCAGTTTTGACGCCGGGCGCGGCTGCCCCTACCAGTGCTCGTTCTGCACCATCATAAATGTGCAGGGGCGGGTCTCCCGGCGGCGCTCCCCCGGTGACATCGAAAAGATAATCCGTTCAAATCTGGCCCAGGGTGTGCACCGCTTTTTCATCACCGACGACAATTTCGCCCGCAACAGGGACTGGGAGGCAATTCTGGACCGTCTCATCGAAATGCGTGAGAACGAGGGGTTGAATTTTAACTTTATTATTCAAGTGGATACCCTTTGCCATCGCATCAAAAACTTTGTTGAAAAGTGCGCCCGCGCCAACGTCAAACGCGTGTTTATCGGGCTGGAAAACATCAACCCGGACAATCTTGTCGAAGCCAAAAAACGTCAGAACAAAATCACCGAATACCGGAAAATGCTGCTCGCCTGGAAACAGCATCGCATCGTCACCTATGCCGGATATATCATTGGTTTTGGCGCTGATACCTATGACAGCGTCATGCACGATATCGACCTGATAAAAAAAGAGCTTCCGGTGGACATTCTGGAGTTTTTCTATCTCACCCCCCTGCCCGGCTCCGAGGACCATCAGCGCTTGTTCCGGGAAGGGGTGGCCATGGACACTGACCTGAACCGCTATGACCTAAATCATGTGACCACCGCCCACGCAACCATGTCGAGAAGCGAATGGGAGCGTACCTATCGCGACGCCTGGACGCGTTATTACACCCCCGAGCACGCCGAGGTGGTCCTGCGCCGGGCCGCCGTTGCAAGAATATCCACCTCAAACCTGCTATTGCTCATGGTCTGGTTCATGGGCGCGCTGAAAATCGAGGGCATTCACCCCCTTGAGTGCGGCCTGCTGCGAAAAAAACGCAGACGGAGCCGCCGAAACGGCCTGCCTCTTGAACCGCCACTACTGTTTTATCCAAAACACTATGCTTCAAGTCTTGCCAAAATTACCCGCTGGATTGCACTCTATCTCAAATATGGTCTGATAATGCGCCGGGTTGACCGCGACCCGCAAAAGCGCTCCTATTCGGATCTGTCCACCAGTCCGGTTGATGAGAGTGAAGAAAGCCGGGAGCTCTTTCAGTCCGAGAGTGCCCAGGCCTTTGTCAAGCATCAGGACAGGCTCGGCAAAATCAAGAAAAGCGCCAGAAACGAAATTTTGGACGCCTGAACAAAAGGGCCCCCCGAATGTGGAATGAAAGATATGCCGAGCCCGGATTTTTGTTCGGGACCGAACCGGCGCAATTTCTGTTGGAGCAGGAAAAATGGCTTCGATCTGGCCAAAAGGCTCTTGCCGTTGCCGATGGAGAGGGTCGCAACTCGGTCTATCTGGCACAAAGAGGTCTTGAGGTAAAAGCAATCGATTCTTCTCAAGTCGCGCTTGAAAAAGCCAAAGGACTGGCCAAAACCAACAATGTTGAGGTGAACCATCAGTTCGCCGACCTTGAAAACTGGAACTGGGAGCCGCAAGCCTATGACCTGGTGGTCGCCATCTTCATCCAGTTTGCAGGACCTGAGTTTCGCAAGCGTATTTTTGCCGGGCTGCAGAAAACTCTTCGTCCCGGAGGAATTCTGCTACTGCATGGCTATACCCCCAAACAGATAGAATACGGCACCGGCGGCCCGCCATTCGTTGAAAACATGTACACAAAGGAAATGCTTCAAACCGATTTTGCAAACATGGAAATCCTCCGCCTCACAGCCTATGAGCGTGTCGTCGATGAAGGCAGGGGCCACTCCGGCATGTCAGCGCTCATCGACCTGGTGGCGCGCAAACCGACGTGATGGCAATAAAAAACGGCGCCCCGATTGGGGGCGCCATCTCATCTCCAAACCAGACGTGGTAGCGTTGGTTACTCCGGGAACCGCTTGCCTAATTGAAGCGGTAGCGCACGGATGCGCGCGCCTCATGAATGAGATTGTTGTTGATGATGTAGGCATCGGCCGGGTTGGGCGGCTGGCTCATCACCTTGTTCATGTAGATACCACGATAGCCCAGATCGGCAACAATGTTACCCATGTCGTAGGTCACGCCGGCCATGAGCGCCGCCGCCCCTTCGACGGACAGGCCCCAGGCAACCTGGGTCGGAACATTGTCAAAAATCTCGGAGTAGTTTTTGGCAAAGCCGATACCCCCGCCAACATAGGCGCCAAAACCGCCACCTGCAGAACCTGAATAGCCGCCATCCAGGCTGAAGTCATAGTAGGCATTGGCTAGCACCAGACCGGAGCGCAGATTGACTGTGTGGCCGGTAGTTGTGGTCAATCCATTGATCGAGAGGTAGTCAATTGTCAAATCGCCACGCAGTCCGTCGCCGGTTTCGTAACCAACGCCAACACCACCGCTAAAGCCAAGGCCGGGGGAAACAAATGTGGCAACACAACCGCAATATGATCCATCTGACGCCCACCAGCCATTGCCGGCCACACTTCCGCGCAGATAGAAGGAGCCCTGAAGTCCGTAATCCACGGGCGGCAGGTCGGGAATTTCATAAGTGGGAGGGGGCGGGTTCAGGTCGGCGGCCAACGCCGAAGTGGCGACAAAAAACGGGGCGGCTGAAATGGCCCAGAAAGCCGCAACAATCACAGCCAAGAGCTTACGCATGGTACAATTCCTTTTTTCTACCACGAAATGGTCGATGGTGAACACTATGAATCTATTTCCTTAAATACCGATTAACCTAAATTTTTAACCCTAACTCTCTGTGAAGCCAAAATTTACCTTTAGTTAACATGTGAGCCAGGAGATTTATATTGGTGCGACATCCATCTGTACTTGATTGGGTATTGCTGTTCTTTCTAGTAATAACCTGGGGTGCCAGTTTTGTTGCAATCAAGGTCGCAGTCATCGATGTTTCCCCGGCTTGGCTGGCAGCCATTCGCCTGATAATCGCTACAGTCCTGATGGCGGTTTTTGCCAGACTCGCAAATGTCCGCCCCCCGAGAGGGGCGTCTGAATGGGCCGTTGCCGCAGTGTTTGGTGTAGTCGGCACGGCGCTGCCGTTCGCCCTTATCAACTGGGCTTCCCTTTATGTGCCTTCTGGCATTGCCGGGCTTATGATGGCCACCAACCCGATGCTGGTCTTGTTATTGGCCATTGTGTTTCTCCCTGACGAGCAACCAACGCTCACAAGAGTCAGCGGTCTGCTGGTCGGGTTCACGGGCGTCGCTCTGGTTGTTCTGGGTCGCCCCGGAGCTTTTGGGCACGGCGGCGCGGACCCAGGCCCGGACTTTTCACTGCTTGCATTTGCAGCTCTTGCGGCGGCAGCGCTGGGCTATGCCATCAACAGTGTGGCGGGCCGCCGCGCCACCTCCATGCCCCACGCCACCCGGGGCTATGGTGCATTGCTGACCGCGGCGCCTGCCGCGACGATCCTTGCGCTTTTTGCCGAGCCGTTCCCGACCCAGATCAGCCTGCAAAGCGCAGGCGCAACGCTCTATCTGGCCATCCTGCCCACCTGGATTGCAACGCTTGTTCTTTACCGCCTGATTGCCCAGACCAGCGCCGGTTTTGTCGCCCAGTCCAACTATCTGGTGCCGGCAACCGCCATTCTGCTGGGCGCAGTCATGCTCGGCGAAACCCTGGATATCCTTCAATATGCCGGATTTGCAACTATTTTACTGGGAATTGCCATCGCTGAGAACGTCATTGCTCTCAAGGGCAAAAGACGCGGGTAAATAACCGGACGCATACTTGTCCGCTAAGCCGCCTGGCGAATTGCCGCGGAAATTTCGCGCACAATTCTGGCCACCAGCGCTTCGTCGTCGCCCTGCCCCATGATGCGGATAACGGGCTCCGTTCCCGATTCACGGATGAGCAGTGCGCCATTGCCACCAAGTTGGTCCTTGCCTTCGCGGATCAATTGTTTGACCAGCTTGTCCTGCAGCGGCTTGCCCCCCTGAAACTTCACGTTCTGCAACAATTGCGGAACTTTCTCAAAATTCATGCAGACCTCGGAAACCGGCTTGCCTGTGCTCTGTACCATTTGCAACAGTTGCAGCGCCGCCACCAGACCGTCTCCGGTGGTGGTAAAGTCGGACAGGATTATATGGCCTGATTGCTCACCACCGATGTTGAAGCCGTTGGCCCGCATGCTCTCAAGCACATAGCGGTCGCCAACTCTGGCCCGGTCCAGCTTCAGGTCCAGGGAATTCAAATAGCGCTCAAGCCCCAGGTTGGACATGACGGTCGCTGCGATACCCCCCCCGGTAAGCTGGCCCCGCTCGTGCCACAAGGTAGCAATGGCCGCCATCAACTGGTCACCATCAACCAGTTCGCCCTTTTCGTTGACGATAAGAACCCGGTCCGCATCTCCATCAAGGGCGATGCCGATATCGGCGCGCAACTCGCGCACCTTGTGAGTCAGAAGCTGTGGCGAGGTCGAACCGCATTTGTCGTTGATGTTAAAACCATCCGGGTCAACCCCGATAGGGAACACCTCTGCACCCAGTTCCCACAAGGCTTCGGGCGCAACCTTGTAGGCAGCGCCATTGGCGCAATCCACGACAACCCGGAGACCGGTGAAGTCGGCGTTCCGTGGCAGGGTGCGCTTTGCATACTCCACATAGCGTGTGCGTGCCTCTTCAATACGCTTGGCCCGCCCGATTTCGCGCCCCTGCGCCAGCCGGGGCAGCAGGTCACTGTCAATAAGCTCCTCTATTTCCTGTTCAACCCGGTCGGAGAGCTTGTACCCATCTGGGCGGAACAGCTTGATGCCGTTATCCTCAAAAGGATTGTGCGAAGCCGAAATCATCACGCCAAGATCGGCCCGCATCGAACGGGTCAGCATGGCAACCGCCGGTGTCGGCATGGGGCCGAGCAGGAACACATCCATGCCAACAGCCGTGAAACCCGCCGTCAGCGCATTTTCAATCATATAGCCCGAGCGGCGCGTGTCTTTGCCGATAACCACCCGGTGACGATGGTCGCCGCGCCGGAAAGTAAGACCAGTCGCCATGCCCACCTTGAGCGCCAGCTCGGGCGTGAGCTTGTGCCCGTTCACAAGGCCCCGAACACCGTCCGTTCCGAAATATTTGCGTGCCATGGCATTTTCCGTATTCAATCGCTTTTTTATTCAAAATCAATATAGCCCGCCCAAAACGGCGAAGCGAAGGCGAAGCACCATCAATATTAACGCGCCCTTAGCGTCAAAAACCGGTAGGTGTTGACCCTCTTGAAGTTTTCTGGCGAACGATAGTCGGCCTTGAAGCGTTCCTGCAAACGGTTGCGGGTGTCTTTGGAGGTAAAAATATTGAACCCCCGGGCCAAAAACCAGTGCACGATTGGTCGGCTGCGGGCCAGGCCTTCGCTTATCTGCTTTACCACCGGCGCCAGAAAGCCGCGATAGAATTGCTGGTCGATTTGCATCGTCGGGGCCACGCCTTCGGTGACATCCACATCCCCGACTATCTCCAGACCATTCACTTCAACTCCACGGACAAATTCGGAGAAAATATGCCCGCCCCCCGGCACAAGTTCGCCTTTTCTGAAATTGTCGTTGCGGAAACAATCGGCGATGACCACAATTCCACCCTCGTTCAGCAGCGCTTCAAGGCGGGGCAGACTGTCGCCAAGCGGCACATACTGAAAACTCTCCGAGAACAGAACCACATCGAATTTTTTCTCGCCTGAAAACTCTTCGAACCGGCAATGATGCACACGCTCCGCCGCCAGTTTCTTGCGCGCTTCCTCAACCTGGACACTGCTTGGCGTCAGCATATCCACTTCATAGCCCCGGCTCTGCAGAAGCGCGGCCATTTCCCCGGTTCCACCCCCCACATCAAGCACCGCAAGCGGCGCCGGGGGGAAAAGGCCAATCAGTTTTTCAACATAACGCTCCTGGGCCTGGCGTACATTGGGCACCACCACCCGCTCGCCCGGCTCCCACAAGCCATAATGCAGCCAGGGGCTGTCGGCAAAAACCTTGGCCATATAGACATAGGCATCAAGACCTTCTGTTTTGGTGTCGAACTTTTTTGCCACGAACAAACTCCCCTAATCTGCCTCTCCTCTAATCCATCTGAGGCAACAAAAAAAGCCACTCCTTCAAAAGGAGCGGCTTGATTTGCTTTACAAAGGTAACACCAGTTATCAGGCTTCGGGCTGCGGCTCCATGCCATCACTGCTTGGCGAGGGTTTTTTGGACTTTTTCTTGGCAGCCTTGCCGGCGCTGGGAACCCCGGTTCCCTTGGGTGCGGAATCATCGTCGCTTTCACGAACCGGCTGCTTGCCCTCCAGAATCCCCCGGATTTCATCTCCCGACAAGGTTTCATATTCCAGAAGCGCCTGCGCAATCGCATGCAGGTCGTCCATGTTTTCGCGGATGACTTCCTGAGCCTTTGCATAACCATCTTCAACGAATCGTTTTACTTCGCTGTCAATCAGCATCTGGGTTTCGTCGGAAAAATGCGTGCCCGGCTGACCCATGGATCGGCCCAGAAACACCTCCTCCTGCCCATCGCCATAAAGCAGTGGCCCCAGCTTGTCGGACATGCCGAACTGGGTCGCCATGGCCCGGGCCAGATTGGTCGCCATCTTGATATCGGCCGAGGCGCCGGAGGTGACTTTTTCATGTCCGAATATTTCCTCTTCGGCCACACGTCCGCCCATGGCGACAGCCAAATCGGCCTTGCATTTTTGGCGCGTAAGCGAAACCTGATCCTTTTCCGGCAACCGCATGACCATTCCCAGCGCCCGTCCGCGCGGAATGATGGTGGCCTTGTGCACCGGGTCCGACCCTTTCATCTTTATCGCCAGAAGTGCGTGCCCCGCTTCATGGTAGGCGGTAAGTTTTTTGTCTTCTTCGGTCAGGGCCAGCGTCCGGCGCTCAGCACCCATAAGCAATTTGTCCTTTGCGTCCTCGAACTCGGTCATGGTGACAAAGCGTTTGTTGCGCCGAGCCGCCAGCAGCGCACATTCATTAACCAGATTCATCAGATCGGCACCGGAAAAACCCGGAGTTCCCCGCGCCACCACCTTCAGGTCAACATCGGGCGCCAGGGGCACCTTGCGTACATGTACCTTGAGTATCTTTTCGCGCCCAGAGACATCGGGGTTGGCAACAACAACCTGCCGGTCGAAGCGGCCCGGACGCAGCAGCGCCGGGTCAAGTATGTCAGGACGGTTGGTCGCCGCTATCAGAATGATGCTCTCGTTGGCCTCAAACCCGTCCATCTCCACCAGCAACTGGTTGAGCGTCTGCTCACGCTCGTCATTGCCTCCGCCAAGACCCGCACCGCGATGCCGGCCCACAGCGTCAATTTCGTCGATAAAGATTATGCACGGAGCATTCTTCTTGGCCTGATCGAACATATCGCGCACCCGTGAGGCACCGACACCGACGAACATCTCCACAAAGTCCGAACCCGAAATGGTGAAGAACGGCACGGCAGCTTCCCCGGCAACAGAACGCGCCAGAAGGGTTTTGCCGGTGCCCGGAGGGCCTACCAGCAACACGCCGCGCGGGATACGTCCGCCAAGACGCTGGAACTTACCCGGGTCGCGCAAAAACTCAACGACTTCCTCCAGGTCCTGCTTGGCTTCATCAACACCGGCCACGTCTTCAAAGGTAACCTTTGTCTGGGACTCGGTCATCATCTTGGCCTTGGACTTGCCAAAGCCCATGGCTCCCCCACGGCCACCGCCCTGCATCTGGCGAATGAAGAAAAACCACACCCCGATAATAACCAGAAACGGCAGCCAGGAGGAAAGCAGGATAGACCAGAAAGGGCTGGCCTCCTGATCGGCAGCGGAAATAACCACCCCTTGTGTCTCGAGCCGGTTCACAATTTCAGCACCCGGCGGAACAATAGTCTCAAACCGCGAACCATCGCGCAGCGACCCAACGACCTTGTTGTCGACGATGGTGACCTGAGCCACCGTCCCCGCATCCACGCTGGAGATAAACTCCGAATAGGCGAGTTCCGTCACCGACACCGAACGGCTCGAGGACTGAAATACCTGAAACAGGCCCATCAGCATGAAAAGGATCACCAGCCAGATGGCGAAATTGCGAAAGTTGGAATTCATAAATCAGTTCCCGGGACCTGTTGCACGAGGGCACACTACCCCCAATTTGTTGCTTAAGAATGTAGGATGGCGCTCGTGCCGATACAAGGGCAGTTGCCGGTTTGCGCAAATTCATGCGCCGGGGCGGTTTCCTCCCGCTGTCAATCTCCCCAGAAGGCACTCTTGTCTCATTCGTTTCGCCCCGGCTTGTGCGGTAGTTTTGTTTCCGAAATGTGGCGGGTCCGGACAAAAGGCACTAAAATCATTTCCCCCAACGCCAGAACTTTCTTTTCCGCATCCCTCACCAGCGGGGCGCCACCGAGCGCCGACATGGGGAGGCGCGCATCAAAACCGGGAAGACCTTCGGCTTGAGCACGCCTCAACTCCGCCCCCGACCGAACAAAAACAGTTGTTTTCCCGTTATTTTCAATGTGAAAGCGCTTGTCCCAAAGGATTTTCTCACCCGGTTTCAGGAAGATTTGTTCTGCCCCGATTCGTCCGGCCTCCCGGAAAACCAGAATTTTCTCCTCATAGGGCTCAACAACGCACCCCCCAAGGGTTTGCCCCCTGAACTGGCTGGAACACAACGCCTCAAACAGTTCCTCCACCTGCGCAAGTTGGGATGACACGTGCCTGCCCGAGGCCACGCTCATCATCATCAGAAGTAAGCGCAGGGCGATTTCCAGCGGCTGCTGCAAAAGCTGCGAGCGCCGGATAAAGAGCACGCCGAACTCGTCTCTGCCCGCCATCTCGCAAAAGAGTGATCGGGTAATGCTTTCAAGAGCACCGTCAGCGCGTGCCATCCTTGCGCCGAAACGGCTCAAGCGCGGGGCGTCCAGACCCAGTTCCGACAGAAGCGGCAGAAGTTTGCGCCAGCGCACACGTTCATATTTTTCGTCGAAATTGGACGGATCAACAACGGCGTTCAGATTCTCCTGTGCAACGATTTGGCGCAACTCATCGCGTGACACATCCAGAAGGGGCCGAAAAATCTCAACCCCCTCAACCCGGGCAAACCGGCGCATGCCGGAAAGGCCGGAAATTCCGCTCCCGTGGGCCAGCCGCATCAGAACAGTTTCGCCCTGATCCTCAAGATGATGTCCTGTCAGCAGAATTTGCGCGCCATCCTTCTCCATTGCTTCCCTCAGGACCCGATAGCGCGCCTTGCGGGCATCGGCCTGACTGGCCGGAACATCTTCCCCGTTACCCAGGGAGAGGCCACGGGACCGGAATCCGTATTTTTGTGCAACCTCCAGAACAAACGCCACCTCATCCGGGGCTTCAGCCCGGAGCCCATGGTCAACCGAGTAGACCCGGATTTCCGGCGCTCCGGGGTTGAGTTTCACCCAGCGGGCCACCAGCACCAGAAGCGCCAGACTGTCCGCTCCGCCTGAAACCGCAAGAGCAATGGTGCGACTTCTGGGAAGCGGGGAAAAGAGTTTCTTGACATTGGATAGAACGGCTTCCGCAGCACCACTATTCAGCACCGGGCCTTGGCCATCTCGGTGTTGACCCGGCTTGAAAACACATCCCCCATATTGGGAAACCTGCGCGAAACCTCGCCAAAGGTACGGCAAGCGGTGTCGGTTTCCCCGGCGCCGGCCAACGCGACACCAAGATTGAGCAGAAGGTCGGGAGCCCGGGTAGAGGTTTCATAACGCTGAAACCCCTCGAACAGAACCTGCGCCGCCTCATCGTACTGAGCGCTGCGCAAAAGTGACTCGCCCAGCCAGTTCGTCGCGTCAGGTGCAAGCGGATGCGCGGGAAACAGGTCGACAAACTGCCGGAACTGATTTTGGGCAAACAGGTAGTCGCCTTGCATCAACGCCTCAAATCCAGCGCTGTACTGGGCATCTGCATCCGCATCGGTAACTAGGGTGCCCGGGTCAAAATCAAGTTCCAGCGCCTGTCCACCCTGGGTGATGTTGGCGGTTGAACCGCCCAGCCTATCGCCATCGGCCCCGAATATGAAACCGGAACTATCGGCGTCAAGCCCCTCGGCTGACGAAGGCAGGGCTTCGCCGCCCAGATCAACAGGGCTGGTGGGATTTGCATCATGGGGGGTGCCCCCTGCCACTTCATTTGCAAGGCCATTGTCCTGCGGCAACCCTCCGGACAGCATCGCGCCGCCGGATCGGGTTGCCGCATCAGTTTTTCCCGATGCACCGCCTTCAAGCTGCTGGAAACGAAACTCGGTGTCCTCTTGCATACGCTCAATCAGTGTCTGGAACTGGGTCATCTGGAATTGCAGCCCCTCCACCTGTCCCACCAGCACACGCATCTGCTCTTCAAGCTGAGAAAGCCTGACATTAAGGGCCGCCGTTTCACGCCGCTGAGCCACAACCAGCACCGGCTCCTCACCGATTTCCGCCGGGGGTAACAGTGGTGGTGCGCCGGTGCCCCTCCCGTCAAATACACCATCCAGCGCCTGCAAGGACTGGCTCAGGGTCCGGGTCTGAAATTCCAACAGTTCCATGCGCGCAACAACATCAGAGTTGCTCTCCGCACTCACAAATGCCGGGCTGAGGAACCCAAATGCGAGTGCGGCGGCAAACATCAGTCCTTTGCGCCGCTTTTCCGGTTCAATTCGTTTCAATTCTAAAGCTCCCCTGGATGGGTTGGAACATTTTTTGTGTCACACCCAAAACATACATGAAAGGGCGGACCGCTCAAAACTGGCTCCGCCGGGCTTTACACTGAAATTTAGACAAAAAAAAGCACCGGGGTTGATACGCAAACCCCGGCGCTCTTCGCCTCCAGAATTCTGGCGAATATAGGGTCTTTTGAAAAACCCTAATTTAGTACGGTCACAGCCCGTCGGTTTTGCGACCAGCACGAAATATCATTGCAGATCGCCACCGGACGTTCTTTGCCGAAAGACTTTGAGGACAGCCGGCTGGCGCTAACGCCCTTGCTGACCAGATAATTGATTACCGCCGCGGCGCGCCGGGCGCCAAGGGCGATGTTGTATTCACGGGTTCCGCGCTCGTCCGCATGGCCTTCAATGAACACGCTGTACTGCGAATAGCGTTTGAGCCATTCCGCCTGCTTGTTCAGTGTGTCCTGCGCAACAGAAGTCAGCACCGAAGAATCGGTTTCAAAAAACACCCGGTCTCCAACAGTGACCAGAAACTCCTGTTGACTTCCCGGGGTCGCATCCCCGTCAGTTCCTGTTGTGCGGGCACAGGCCGCAACGCCGACAACCAGCGCCACGATAAAAAATGCACGTACATAACCCAACATCGGTGCGAAAGATCGCATTCCGTCAACTCCTGAAAAAATCTGTAATCCCGCCTAACTTACGGCCCCTTAACTTAAGACCGCGTTCCCTGACAATGTTAATTCATCCCTAATCGGGCCAAAATGGGGCCGCAACAAAAAACTGTCGTCCACCGTGTCGCATTTATCAACTTTTCCCCAGAACAAATGAAAACTTACTACCCACGCAAGGGCGACCATGTGGGGTCGGAAGCGAAGGTCTCCGTCACGATCTGCTGTTGGTTTCGCCCCCACACATCCACCGAATACAGCCGTGGCCCGTCATTTCCGCCCGGATCGGAAAAATACATGATCACCCGGCCATTGGGTGCCCAGGTTGGCCCCTCCGCGTGAAAACTCGACGCCAGGATGCGTTCGCCCGAACCATCCGGTTTCATTGTTCCTATGTGAAATTGGCCCCCTTGGGTCCGGGTGAAAGCGATCAGATCGCCCTTGGGCGACCAGACGGGGGTGGAATAGGACCCCTCCCCATAGCTGATTCGCTGCGCACCACCCCCTGTGCCCCCCATCACATAAATCTGCTGCGCGCCCCCCCGGTCACTCTCAAACACTATGCGCGTTCCGTCAGGCGAGAAAGAAGGAGCCGTGTCGATGGCGGCTGAATTGGTCAGTTGTACCGGACGCCGCCCGCCGATAGGCAGGAGATAAAGATTGGTTGTGCCCCCCGATTCAATTGAAAACGCAATTTGTTTGCCGTCTGGAGAAAACCGGGGAGAAAAGGTCATCTGGCCGAAATTGCCGATTCGCTCCTGGCGTCCGGAGGACAGGTCAAGCAGGTAAACCTGGGGCTGACCATCGTCATAATTCATGTATGCCAGCATGTTCTGGCTCGGCGAATAGCGCGGCGTAATGGCCAGCGTACGCCCCGAAGTCAGATATTGCAGATTGGCGCCGTCCTGATCGATGATGGCGAGCCGTTTCACCCGGTTTGCCTTGGGTCCGCTTTCGGCCACGTAAACGATGCGCGTATCAAAATAACCGCTCTCCCCGGTCAGTGCCGAATAGGCCGCGTCGGAAACAATATGGGCAATGCGCCGCCAGCTTTGCGCGTCGGTGGCATAGGACTGGCCGATTATCTGTGAACCCGCTCTTACATCCCACAACCTGATCGATGACTGAATGTTGGCACCGCGCTCCACCTGTCCCATTATCAGCGCATCAACATTGGTCGCCTGCCAGGCTGCAAAGTCGGGCGT
>DROE01000218.1 GCA_011322005.1 Devosia sp. | reverse complement strand
TCTTCCCCCCAGCCCGGCGATGATCATCGCCCCTGCCCCGCCGATAAAGCCATGGCCCGGGCCGTTCCCGATGCGCCCCAGTTTGTATCTCCCGCAACAATGCCGGAACTTTCGCTGACCCTTTCCTCCTGGGCGCAGGCTTATTCTCGTGAATTTCTTCGGCGCACCGGCATCCGGTTTGACACAGCGCTTCGACGCTGGGAGGACCGCCCCTTCTTGGTCTCCGCCCAGTTGCAGGCGAAGGGAGTTTTGCTGGTACCGCTGTTGGCCCGGGCCTATTTTGTGCCTGAAGGACGCACAAAGTCAGAGTCAATCACCAGAGGAGAACTGCACCGCGCCGACGCGCTCCATATGATGCGTCACATCAGGGCAGTTCGGCACCAACTCAAGAGCCACCGAACGGGCACGATATCCAACTACGAAATCCAGCATTTCTGGCAAAGCGTTGCGCGCTTTTACTCGGTTGTTGGAGGCGCGGCTTTTCTGCGCCTGACAAGTGACAAAAAACTGGGACGGCTGGTTTCCGCCTCAGCTCAGGCCCTCTGGGTCTGGCGAAATGAACTTGGCGACGTCCTGCCGCCACCTCTTGGTGCGACGCCTTTTTCCCGACTTCCCGGCCTTGTGCGGAATTACCTGGTCTGGTCGCTGGGACGAGCGTCAAACAGCGCGGGGATGGTAAATCTGGCCCTGCTCTTTGGCCTTGGTACTATTGCCAGACGCACCCGGCAGAGACTACGCTAGCCGATAGTCTGGGGCATAATCTCGCAATCAGGGCCAGTCTTCCGAAAAAGGTTCCCATGTTAATATTCTTAACCCACGGCTTTGCGTTTCTCGCCAATCAGAAAACCGGTTCTTCGGCCTTTGAGGCTACTTTTGACCGGTACGCCGACTATCGCTCCATTAAGAAAAAGCCCGAATTCAAACACACCAACTATCAAAGCTTTTGCGACCTGTTCAGCCCGATCAAGGAGCGCGTTGAACTCATCTGCTGTGTTCGCGAACCGCTGGAAACTCTATATTCCTGGTACAGGTTTCGATCGCGCGACAAAATCGCTGGCACTAACCGGTCCACAAGAAACATTTCATTTGAACAATTTTTTGAAGAGTGGAACAGCGAACGGCCCGCGCCGTTTGCTGATGTTCCCAGCGCTGTTGACCTCGTTCTGGACAGAAAAGGAAATATTGGAGACATTCTTGTATTTTCCTATCGCGGCCAGACAACAATATTCGACTATGCTGCCCGGAAAATTGGCGTCGCTCCAGAATTCAAAACAAGGAACCTTTCGCCAGCCGCCAGTCAGGATTTTGAGACGGCTACCTCGCGTCTGAACAAGTTGGCCCCACGTTTTGCCCGGACTTGTGAAATCTATAATTCCATAAATTTTGCGAACGCTTAGCAGAGATACCGTGCGCGCAGTTCAAGAGCACAGACAATATGAATGATGTTGCCTCCATACCACCATTCTCGGTTCTGATGGTCACCCATTCCGGCGATCAGGTCGCGCATCTGCAAGCTGCCCTGCAAAGCCTGAGAGAGCAGACACTGCAACCCGAAGAAACGGTATTGGTTTGCGCCGGCCCCCTGTCCAACGCTCACAAAACTGCCATTGGTGGGTATGACGGCGCTCTCAATGTCAAGCGCGTTGATCTCTGGCGCAATCGCCCCCTTGGATTTTCACTTAACACCGGCCTGCGCGAGGTCTCGCACGAATGGGTCGCACGTATGGACGCCGATGACATTTGCCATCCGGAACGATTTGAGAAACAGTTTGGATTTCTTGAGAAGAATCCAGGAGTTAGCGTCCTTGGCTCCCATGTCGCCGAGTTCACGGACGACCATAACAACCCGCTGCGCACCCGCCGTGTGCCTCTGCGCCACAACGATATTTCCAAAAGTGCCTTTTTGCGTACACCCTTCAATCACATGAGTGTGGTTTATCGAAAAAGCGCTGTTCACCGTGTGGGTGGCTACCGCATGATCGAGGGATTTGAGGATTTTGACCTGTGGACGCGCATGCTGGTTGCTGGCACAAAAATGGCCAACCTGCCCGAGCCTTTGGTCTGGGCCCGCATTG
Source organism: Devosia sp. (assembly GCA_011322005.1). GTDB lineage: Bacteria > Pseudomonadota > Alphaproteobacteria > Rhizobiales > Devosiaceae > DROE01. The sequence goes on along the minus strand of DROE01000218.1, from coordinate 1,777 downwards.
GCAACGGGTTTCACCAACGCCGGGGCGGCTGGAAATACGCCAGAAGCGAGTATTTCGCGTTGCGTACAGCGAACAGAATCAACAAATCCAACCCCTGGGCCGTACGGCTGAGCATGCCGTTCAGATTTCTCATGCGTCTGGCCCCTGCAAGTGCTCGGGAAAAAATTTACGCCCTGGTGCGTCGCTAGGTCATGTCTCCCGAACTATGCGCAACAGTCCACCTCTCCACCTCTTCCATTGAGGCGGATATCTGGAATGCCCTGGTGCCCGGCACCAACGCTGTTCCCGACAATCCTTTTCTTGACCACGCTTTTTTTCTCGCCCTTGAAGCCTCGGGCAGCGCTGTGCCCGAAACCGGCTGGCAGCCTCAACATATTGTTTTGTCCAGAGGACAAACCCCCGTGGGGCTGATGCCCCTGTTCCTGAAATCCCATTCGCAAGGGGAATATGTGTTCGACCATGCCTGGGCCGAAGCCATCGAGCGCGCCGGGGGACGATATTATCCCAAGCTGCAATGCTCGGTGCCTTTCACCCCGGTGTCAGCCCCCAAACTTCTGGTGCCCTCGGGTGAAGCGGAGTTGAAGTCCGCCCTGCTGGACACGGCCCAGCATCTGGCCGAACGCCTCAGTGCATCCTCGGTTCACGCCACTTTTGTGACTGAGCAAGAAGCCGAACTTGCTGAAAACAATCAGTGGCTGGTGCGCCACGACACCCAGTTTCACTGGCATAACAAGGGCTATTCAGACTTTATTGCCTTCCTTGCCAGCCTGTCCTCGCGCAAGCGCAAGGCCATAAAAAGGGAACGCAGGCAAGCACTGGTCGATGGCCTGGCGGTTGAGTGGATAAGTGGAAACGACCTCACAGAGACCCATTGGGACCATTTCTTCGAGTTCTACCAGAACACTGGTGCCCGCAAATGGGGACAACCCTATCTGACGCGGCAGTTTTTTTCGCTTCTCTCGCAAACCATGCCCGAGCGCATCGTGCTGATGCTGGCTCGTGATGGGTCAGACTATGTGGCTGGCGCTCTCAATCTTGTGGGCAAAGAAACCATTTACGGGCGTTATTGGGGTTGTTCGCGCGACATTGCTTTTTTGCACTTTGAGATGTGCTACTATCAGGCAATCGACTACGCCATCGCCCACAAACTGAAAACCGTGGAGGCCGGAGCGCAGGGGCCCCACAAACTGGCGCGGGGCTATGCCCCGGTGGTCACCCGCTCCATCCACTGGCTTCAAAATCCGTCTCTGCGTCGGACGGTGGCGGGTTATCTGGAACAGGAACGCAAAGCAGTGGCGCGCGATCAGGAGTTTCTGGCCGGGCGTAAACCATATAAGAAACAAGAAAACTGACGGGCAAGCACACCATCACCAGGGAAAGAGGAAAATGACCAACTACGACGAGAACAACATATTTGCCAAAATCCTGCGCGGGGAAATCCCCGCGGCGCGGATATTTGACAACGAGCATTGCCTGGCCATCATGGATGCCTTTCCCCAGTCAAAAGGCCACTGCCTGATTGTGCCCAGGGCCCCCTCGCGCAATATTCTGGACGCTGACCCCGCTCAGTTGGCGCTGGTCATTCCATATGTGCAGCAACTGGCAAAGGCGGCACGAAGCGCCCTGATGGCTGACGGCATCCGCATAGTCCAGTTCAATGAACCAACAGCCGGACAGAGCGTGTTTCACCTGCACTGGCATATCATCCCCGTTTACGAGGGACAAGAACTCAAGCCCCACGCCACCGGCATGGCCGATGCCACTGAGCTTGAAGAAC
>DROE01000217.1 GCA_011322005.1 Devosia sp. | reverse complement strand
GGCTTGTTCGGCAACAGCGGCTCGATGATCCGCCACTCCCCATCGCTCAAATCAAAACGCGCCATGATCCACCTCCTGTTTCGAAGAAGTGAATCACAGACAAAGCCGGTTGGGAATCCCGTTTATGAGTACAGAACCTAGGCCGGCCCTATTCAGGGACATAAAAAATCTTGTCGCTCGAACAGTCAAAACCGGGGGCTTGCGTATCGGCGAACTGGCGGGCAACCTCGTTGGCGTCGGGGGTTTTTCTGGCGTCCACATGGGCCACATGGCAGACATTTCCCGGCTCAAGTTTGGTGACGATCAGCACTTCGCCGTCGGGCTCGGAGCCATCGCCGATCTGGGTTTTCCAGCGCAGGATTGTGGCAAATGGCACCCATTGATCGTTTCTGTAGACCAGGCGCCATTCCAGCGTTTCCCCGATAGTGTTGAATTGGGCGAGGGTTTGCTCGGCGGCCACTTCCTGCATGGCGCCAAGACCAAAAGAGACAAACATGCGCAGATCGCCCTCGGCCACATAAACCAGCTCGTTATTATAGCCCAGACAGGCCCAGCGCCCGCCATCCGTGCCCAACTCCTCTTCGCTTGGTTCTGGCAGTCCAAGCTGGGCGTTGGTGATGGGCGTGCACTGGTCAAGGTCGAGCTTGGTGTAGACCGAACTATATTGGGCGGTCTGGGCCGAAGCGGGGAGCGGAGCAAATACCACAATGCCCGCCGCGACGGCTGCGAGCAGGGCAGAGATTATTCTGCTGGCGGGGGTCAACGGGCGCATAGGACTTCCTTTGCTGCTGGGATTTGTTGGAACGGCTCCCGAATTATCTTGCATTAAAGGGGGCGCATTGGCAAACAGTCGGGCACATGTTTCCTGCGTATCGCGCCAGGTCAATTTAACCAACTCATCTTCACAAACCAAGGCTGAACATCCGATGAACATCAACGCCATACCTGTCGGCAAAAACCCGCCCGAAGACATCAATGTAATCATCGAGGTGCCCATCGGGGGCGAGCCCATAAAGTACGAATTCGACAAGGACAGCGATGCACTTTTCGTCGACCGGTTTCTTTATACGCCCATGCGTTATCCGGGCAATTACGGCTTTGTGCCCCACACCCTTTGTGGTGATGGCGATCCGCTCGATGTGATGGTGATGAATTCGCGTCCGATTATTCCGGGCGGTGTCATCCGCTGCCGGCCCATCGGTGTGCTGCTGATGGAGGACGATGGTGGACGGGACGAAAAACTTATCGCGGTGCCGGTGTCAAAACTGACCCCGGCCTATGATGCGATCAAGGACGTTTCGGACATGCCTGAAATCGAGGTCAAGAAGATCGCGCATTTTTTCACCCACTATAAAGACCTTGAGCCGGGTAAATGGGCCAAGATCGAAGGGGTGCAGGGGGTTGAAGCCGCCCGCAAGGTTGTGCTTGATTCCATCGCGATGGCGCAAAAATAACAAGAAGCCAGCGCACGCGGCGGGGTGCCGAGCATCCCGCCGGTGTGCCCGAGTTCTTTTTTGGGGCGCGGGTTCGGGGCCGCTAAAATACGTTGGGCCAGACATAGAGTATGATGACCCGGCGCACAAAATAGATCCCGATAAACAGAATGATCGGCGACAGGTCCAGACCCCCGACCGCGGGGACGAAGCGTCTTATGGGCCTGAGCAGGGGGTCGGTGAGGGCGGTGACTATCCTGTGCACCGTTGCCACGAACTGGTTGCGGGTGTTGACCACGCCAAAGCTGATGAGCCAGCTCAGAACGATCATGGCGATCAGGACCCACCAGTAAAGGTCCAGAATCAGGAGAATTATTTCAAGAATGGCGCGCATTGTCGTTCCCTTTTGTCCAGTCCGTGACCCTATCTAGCCATTGCAATGGTATGGGGCAAGAGTGGGGGGGCTTTGATTTTTTCAGCACCGGCCTTGCGGAACAAAAAACCTGCCCGGCTTTTGGTGCGGGGCAGGTTTTTTTACGCGTC
>DROE01000216.1 GCA_011322005.1 Devosia sp. | reverse complement strand
GTGAGATGGGGGGCCGAAACAAAGAAGTCCAGTGTTCCCGAATAGTCGGTGTAGCGGTTCTGTCCGGCGATCAGAAAACGGGCGGTGAACCGATTGCTTCCTGGGACATAGCGCAGGGACTGAAGGATAACGGGATCGTCAGTTTGGGCGGCAATGAGATCGCCGGGCTGTTCATCAAACAGGGTGTTCACGTTGACGCCGCTCGAAAGCAGGCCGCGCCGGCGCAAATCAGAGGCAATGAGGGCGCTGAGCATTTCAGCCTCCACCTTGATGCCGGAGCGCGCTACGCTGACATTGGCAAACCCCGGATTATCAAATTCGGTGAAGCCGGCCTTGCTGATAGCAAGACGGATGTTCTCAAGACTGACTTCTCCCCTTGTGCCCGGAGCAGGCGCCCGGAACAGGCCTTCCTCCGCCAGCGGTCCGGCATTTTCAAACATGTCGCCAACGGTAACTATTGGGCCGACGACCGTAATATTCTGGCGTAACACCGGCGCGCCAAGCAGCGGAGTTGCGAACATGGCGGCTGTCAGGCCCAGTGCCAGTGCGTTCAGATGAATTCTCATTTCAGCTAACCTCCTCGTTCAGCGTCTAGCGAAGCTGGCTGACCGCCGACATCATTTCATCGGCTCCCGCGACCACGCGGGAGTTCATCTCATAGGCGCGCTGGGCAGCAATCAGGTCGGCGATTTCGGTGACGGCGTTAACGTTGGAGAGCTCCAGATAGCCTTGAAGCAGTCCGCCCAGACTATCCGAATTGGGCACTCCCGCCTGGGGGGTGCCACTGGCGTCGGTTTCAACGAACATGTTGTTGCCGATGGATTCGAGCCCCGCTTTGTTCACGAACCGGACCAGTTGCAGTTGCCCCAATTGTGTGGGGCTGGAGTCGTTGTCCAGATATGCCTGCACAATTCCGTCATCGCTTATCGAGATGCCCCTTGCGTTGCCTGGAATAATAATTCCGGGTTCGATCTGATAGCCCTCAATGGTCACGATCTGGCCGGTTGCATCGCGCTCGAAGGCGCCGTCTCTGGTGTAGGCCGTGCGTCCATCGGGCAGGGCGACGGAAAAGAAACCTTCTCCCCGGATTGCCACGTCCAGCTCTTTTTCTGTTGGCTCCACACTGCCCTGGCTCATGATGCGCGAGGTGGAGGCAGTCTTTACCCCGGAACCGATTTCTATGCCCGCGGGCACCTGGGTTCCGGCGTCGGATGTGAGCGAGCCGGCCCGACTGATAGTCTGGTAAATCAAGTCCTGAAACTCGGCGCGCTGGCGCTTGAAGCCTGTGGTACGCATGTTGGCGATGTTGTTTGAAACAACTTCCACATTGCGCTCCTGCGCGGCCATGCCCGATGCTGCGATATAAAGGGCTTTCATTGTGTCTTGTCCTTCTTTGCTTGTGCTAGCTGGTCAGACTGCCCAGGGTCTTGATAGCGTCGCGGCGCAATTCGTCCTGACGCTTTATCAACTGGGCAATGGATTGATAGGACCGGTTGACCCGGATCATTTCGGCGATTTCCGTAACCCCGGAAACGTTGGAACGTTCGATGGCGCCCTGCACAACACGGGTCAGGGGAGAGGGAAGGGGCTGGCCGCCGGAAAACAGGTTGCCGCCTTCGCGGGCCAGTTCCTGCATGTTTTCGAACTCGACAAGCCTCAGGGTGCCTTTGGCGCCTGCGCTTGAAGTGATCGAGCCGTCTTCGTTGAACCGAATATCTGTTTCGCCGGCTCCGAATCGGATCTGCCCCCCCTCAGAGAGAACCGGGAAACCACTGGCGTTTACCAGCGTGCCGGAATTGTCCAATTGCAGTGCTCCGGCCCGGGTCCAGCGCTCTCCCTGAGGTGTCTCGACGGTCAAAAATCCATTCCCCCGCAGGGCAATATCAAGCTCGTTGCCGGTAGGTGCAATGTCACCGGCGGTAAAATCAGCGACCGTCACCCAGTCCTGGGTGTAGCTAAGAGTTTGATTCGCCTTGGAATATTCGCCGAACTTGGCAACAGGCATTACATATTCCTCAAAGAGCATGGATTCTGCCTTGAAGCCCGTGGTGTTTACGTTGGCGACATTGTTGGCCACGACACTCATCTGGCGTTTGAGTGCTATTTGGCGCGATAAGGCTATCAGTTGCGCGTTTTCCATTTTTACGCGATCCCCCGTTGTCTGGACCCGCACCAGCTTCCCCAAGCCAGCGGGTCTGCCCACAGCCTTGCAGGCAACGTGCCAAGGGGATTAATTCAGCAAAATCAATAACTAAGCTGGTTGCGCTGCTGCAGATATGTCTGCCCGGCCTATCCTGAGGAAATATTTGCCGGGCAAAAGTTGCCGCCCGGGGCGTCGATCGTAACTATTCGTTAACCATGTCGCGATTAGCTGCCTTGAGGCGAACAAGATTGTGATTGCCCGCACAGCGGAACGCGCAGAACAGTCCCGGTGCGCAGAACCAGGAAAACGATGGCCACGCGATGACCGATGAAACGCAGAACCCTGAAACCGACGAAGATGCCGAAGGGGAAGAAGGGGCTCCCAGAAAGAGCAAGCTCAAGCTCATAATTATTGCTGCTGCGGCGGTGGTGCTGCTGCTGGGAGGTGGCGGAGCCGCCTACTTCCTGCTGTTCTCGGGAGGGGGAGACGGAGGAGGGGACGAGATCGCCATCGCGGCCGTGGAGACGTATTTCTATGATCTGCCGGAGATGACAGTCAATTTGGCGAACACGGGCGATGCCGAGCAGTTTCTCAAGCTAAGCGTATCCCTTGAGCTGGAAAAAGAAGAAATGGTTGCCGGATTGGAGCCGCGCCTAACTCTGGTTATGGACGCATTTCAGGTCTATCTGCGCGAGCTTCGGCGCAGTGATCTGGAGGGCTCGGCGGGAATTTACCGACTGAAGGACGAGTTGCGCCGCCGGGTGAATCTGGCGGTCTATCCGGTCCAGGTGCAAAACATACTTTTCAAAGAAATTCTGGTGCAATAGGGGACGTTGAATGGCTGATCCAGACGACGACCCGGACAAGCTCGCTGAAGACTGGGGCCTTGATGCCATGATCGAGGGCGCGGATGAGGGCGCGGATGCCGCCGCCGAGGGGGAAGGGGGCGCAGACGACGCCATGGCCGCTGAATGGGCGGCGATGATTGAAGGAGATGACAAGGAAGAGGACAGCGGTGTTGACCGGGTTCTCAACCAGGACGAGATCGACAATCTGCTGGGGTTTGACGAGGCAGCTCTGGGCAGTTCTGACGTCACAGGTGTTCAGGCGCTGATCAATTCTGCGCTGGTTTCATACGAACGTCTTCCGATGCTGGAAATCGTATTTGACCGGCTTGTGCGTCTCGCAACCACTTCACTGCGCAATTTTACCTCCGACAATGTGGAGGTTTCGCTCGATTCCATCACTTCGGTGCGTTTTGGCGACTACCTCAATTCCATTCCGCTGCCGGCAATTCTCTCGGTCATCAAGGCGGAGGAGTGGGATAATTTCGGACTTTTGACCATCGATTCGGGGCTGATATACTCAATGATTGACGTCTTGCTCGGCGGTCGGCGGGGGAACGGCGTCATCCGTATTGAGGGGCGACCTTACACAACCATCGAACTGGCGCTGGCGCGGCGTCTGATCGAGGTCATTCTTGGCGATACCCATAAAGCATTCGAGCCCCTCACCAACGTGCACTTCACACTTGAGCGTCTTGAGACCAACCCGCGGTTTGCAGCGATTTCCCGGCCCGCGAACGCTGCGATTCTGGTGGAGTTGCGCATTGATATGGATGACCGCGGGGGCAAGATTGAGATACTTCTGCCCTACGCAACCATCGAGCCCATCCGCGAACAATTGCTGCAGATGTTCATGGGCGAGAAATTCGGGCGTGATCCTACATGGGAAGGGCATCTGGCCACCGAGATCTTTAGCGCCGATACCCAGATCGAGGCGGTATTGCATGAAGTGAATTTGCCGCTTTCCCGATTCATGGGGCTGAAGGAGGGTGAGACGCTGATGTTTGATCGTGCGCCCACCGACCCGGTGAAATTGCGCTGTGGAGGTGTGGATGTGACAGAGGCCATCATGGGCCATATCGGGAGGAACATCTCGGTGCGGGTCGCCCGTCCGCCCAACCCGCCCAAGGTGACAATGGCGGTGTTTGAAGCCATGGATGAACAAGCGGAGAAGACGCCATGAGCGGAGTGCCATTTGGAATGATTATCGAAAGCGTGGTTGCCATTTTGCTGGCGTTGACCATCGGCTATTGTTTTGTCCTCAACAAACGCCTGAAGATGTTGCACTCCGACCGTGAGTCCCTGCGCGAAATGATCAATGATCTGGTGCAGGCAACGACCCTGGCGGACGGAGCTATCAAGCAATTGCGCGAAGTAGCCGTGGAGACGGACATGACCTTGAACGCAAGGCTTGAGGAAGCGGAGCGGTTCGGGCTGGAGTTGGCGAACCATGTCAATGCCGGACAGAATGTACTTGAGCGTATCTCCAAAATCACAAGTGCTGTTCGCAATTCCGGGACAACTGCATCGCCTGCTCCGGCGAGCCGGGTCGAGCAGGCGATCGAGGCCCTGGATGTTCGCAGTCAGCAAAGGGGCCGCGCGGCGTGAAATCCATTCGGCTCCTTCCTGTTGTTCTTGTCGCTGCAAGTGCCCTGTTTGTGCTCAAGGGAATTGGTCTGGTAACCCAGGGTGGATATCTGCTGGTGGGGAGTTCCCCGGCCAAGGCGCAGGCGCAGCCGGTTGCCGATCCGGCGATCGAGCAGGGGGGGGTGGAACTCAGTGCGTCTGAAGCCGCCGCTGCCGCCCGGGCCGCGGAGGCTCTGTTCGCTGATGACAGGGGAGGGAATCAAGGAGCGGCGGAACCACTGGGGAATGATGTTCCTGTGGCAACCCAAAGTGAACAGGAAACTCAGGAACCCGATGGGGTCTCCCAGGAAAATCCGGCATCCGAACCGGGCGCGCAGGAGGCCGAGTTGCCGGAAGGCGATTCTTTCTCGGCTACCGAGCGGGCGGTGCTCCAGAGATTGCGTGAGCGGCGCATTGCTCTTGATACACGCGAACGGGAGGTGGAGTTGCGCATGGCGCTGGTGGAAGCGGCGGAAGCGCGACTGAACGAGCGCATCGCCAGTCTTGAGCAGCTTGAATCCCGGGTTCAGGCGCTGGTGGACCAGCGGAACGCCCAGGGGGATGAACAGTTTCTGGCTCTTGTCAGCATGTATGAGAACATGAAGTCCGCCGATGCAGCAGCGGTGTTCAACACCCTGAACATGGAGGTGCTGTTGCGCCTTGCCATAAACATGAACCCACGAAAAATGTCGCCGATCATGGCAGACATGCAAACCGAGCGGGCTCAGGAACTGACGGTGCGTATGGCCACCGCGCGGACCGAACCCGATCAGATTGAACTCGCCTCAAACACCGGGGAACAAGATAATTCCGACCTGCCCCAGATTGTGGGGCAGTGAGGGGAAACTGTTGCCCGGTGGACTGCATTGCACAAGAAAGCGAAACCGAGCCGGGGTTTTTGCGCAAATTAGGGCGAATTTAAGCGCTGACTTTTATCTTGATGGGAAAGGCAGCAGGTTTGACGGGTCGCATGCGGCAAAAACTTAACATGTTCAGCTATGTTGCGGGCGCGCTTGAACGGCTGCGCGCGCCCTTGAAGGCCGTGTTTTTCTCCCTTGCCCTGGCCGTGTTCCCCCAACCGGGACTTGCGCAGGAATCCGTCGATGTTTCTGTGCAAGACATGGAGGGGTTTGGCCGTGTTGTTCTTACATTCAACCTCAGGCTCGACCTGCC
>DROE01000215.1 GCA_011322005.1 Devosia sp. | reverse complement strand
TCAAACAGAATTTCACGCCCCTCATTGTCAGTGCTTTGACCGGGCGGCGCCATTATTGAAGGCCCGGAGACAAGAAACCAGGACCGGTGCGCAATGTCTCTTTTGTGGTGCGATACATGTTGCTCCCTGCATTCAGCCACCTCAAGCGGGCGCGGGCGGCCGGAAAGATTCGCCTGCTCTTCTAACACTGCGGGATGGCGGCTTCAATGTCAGGGATGAAACCATGAGTTTTCACGGACAGGCAACCGGCGTCAGAAAACGCCAAATGGCCGGACAGATTGCATTACAACCCGACCGGCCTGTGGAGTAGTTCGGCAAGCACTTGTTCAGAGTTTATAAAGTATCTGGTCGACCCAGAAGCGCTCCAGGCGACCCAGAGCAATGTTGAGTTGTTCGAACTGGGAGTTATCCAGGCCGCCTACCTGTTCGATGGATTTCAGGTGACGGTCATAAAGCTCGTCAATGACCTCGGCCACCTCCTCGCCCTTGGGGCTCAGACGAATACGAACCGAACGCCGGTCAGCGCGCGAACGTTCCTGGAATATATATCCGGTATCAACCAGCTTCTTGAGATTGTAGGACACATTTGAGCCCAGATAATATCCGCGCGAACGCAGTTCTCCCGCCGTTAGTTCATTGTCGCCGATGTTGAACATCAGCAGAGCCTGAACGGGATTGATATCATCCCAGCCCATGCGGTCGAATTCATCCTTGATAAGATCAAGAAGGCGGCGGTGGAGCCGTTCCACGCGGGAGACGGCTTCAAGATAAAGAGGTTTCAGAGTGACCTCGCGGTCATCCTTAATCACCTCAGCGGTGTTTGATTTGTTGTTCATGACTTGCCTCACTGTGATAACGCACGAATTTTTCCGTGTCTGTTAGCGGGCAATCTAGGCTGAGGGAAATAAGATCGGTTTAAGATACAAACTTAATACTATGTTACTGAGAAACTTCGTGTTTTTGGCTTTCCAAATCCTTACGGGCAGTCACAGTTTTGTAACCTTCAGAAAAGTTTAACATCGTGGAGAGCCCGGCGCGCGCGCAACCGGCTAGTCGTGAATTCCGCGTCGCCAGGTGCGAAAAACAGTCCACAGGATAAGGATTGCTCCCGCCAGTTGAACGAGCCGGAACAGGAAACCAAAGCCTCCTATCTCCAGTTCAAATGCTCCGGACAGGTACAGGATTAATTCAATCAATGTTGTGCCCAGCAGCAAGGGGGTTCCCCATGTGGAGCGGATCCACATGCCCACTGCTGCAAACAGGCGGGCGATAGTGAACCCGCCCAGAAGGGAAAAGCCGACGACACCAAAGGTTTCAAGAGGGTTTGCCGCGCCGCCACCAACTCCAAGCAACCGGCCGGCGTCGGAAAGTCCGCCGAGCAAAGCCAGAGCCGCTATGATACGCACGAGATTGGGAAAAAGGCCTGTCAACATCTCTGCGCTGCTCTTTCATATTCCCGAGCGGGGCGCGCCATGCCGGCCCGCTTCCTGTCCTGGCAGGTCACATCTCGTATTCCACACCAGGCATCAAAAGGCAACAAAGGGGCGTTCACCCGCTCTTGTCGAACATTGCTTCAATTTTGGCCCCGTCCATGCCCTCACGAAATGAGGAAAAATCCCCCCGCTCCAGGAACTGGCGGGCTGAATTTACCAGCGTTGCGTGGGTAAGACGGGCCAGTGCCGAGCCCAGGGAAATTCTGGCAACACCAATATTGGCGAAATCGCCAACGCTGAAGCTGGCAAATGACCCGGCGGCGAGGGCATTAACCGGGGCAGAAAGCTCACGGCAGATTCTTGCCAGTTCGTCCATGGACGGAGGCATGGGGGCATAAAGCACATCGGCCCCCGCCGCTTCGTAAGCCCTGAGGCGCCGGATGGCTTCGTTCGTATCGTACTGTCCATGCATTACGCCGTCGGCGCGGGCGGTAAGAACAAAGTCCCGCCCGGTTTTGGCAACAAGTTGCCTTGCGGTTTCCACCGCCGCTTCGATGCGGGCGACGGAAACGGCAAACTCATATGGTTGCGCTGAAGGAAGTCGTATATCTTCAATGCAGCACCCGGCAAGCCCGGACTGGTGAGCCAACTTCACAGTCCGGGCAACTTCTTCGGGACCATGCCCATAGCCGTTCTCCAAATCTCCGCTAACCGGCAGGCTGGTGCATTTTGCCATAGCTCCGGCGTGTTCCAGAGATTGTTCGCGGGTGATTTCGCCCATGTCCTTGAGGCCAAGCGTAAAGGCGTGACCGGCCGAGGTTGTCGCCAGAGCTTTTGCGCCCAATGCCGCCAGAACCTTTGCCGAACCCAAATCCCAGGCGTTGGCCAGAACAAAAGGTTCCCCCGGCCGATGCAGTTCCCTGAAGGAAGTGACACTCATTTTGTTTTTCCAATTTGCTCCGGGAGGCACTTGTAATTCAGGGCAATAAAACAGGCAAGGAAAGCACTTTGCGAAAAGGCACCCGGACTGATAGGAAAAGCAAAAAAGCAGCAGGAAACAGAGCGGGTGAGCTATAAAAAACACGATATGGGATTTCTTGAAGGCAAGCGCCTGCGGCGTTTGCGTCAGGCGGGTTGGGCGCGGGACCTCATCCGGGAGAACACGCTTTGCCCCGCCGACCTGATTTACCCGATTTTTGTAACCGACGGCGAAGATGTTCACGAGCCGATCGGTTCCATGCCCGGGGTCTTTCGGCTCTCGATCGACAGGGCAGTTGAACAGGCAAAAGCGGCGCGGGCCGAGGGCATCCCCCTTTTGGCACTGTTTCCCAACACCCCCGGCAAGCTTCGTAGCGAGGACGGGGGCGAGGCGCTCAACCCGGACAACCTGACCTGCCGGGCGCTGAGGGCCATCAGGGACGCGGTTCCGGGCATCGGCCTTTGCACCGATGTGGCGCTGGACCCCTATACCAGCCACGGCCATGACGGGGTGATGGAGGGAGAAACCATTCTCAACGACGAGACAGTGGAAATACTGGTCAATCAGTCGCTCAATCAGGTTCGCGCCGGATGCGATGTGATTGCGC
>DROE01000214.1 GCA_011322005.1 Devosia sp. | reverse complement strand
TGCAACCGGTCCCGAACAGCGCTTCTATCGTTTTGTGCGGACAGGCATGGAGAAAAATATCGTGGATTTTTCGTTTCAACTTTATTCGGCGCGCAATTTTGTGCCGCTCGCCAGCCTGTTTCCAAAGCTCAAAGCGCTCGGTTATGCCCATGTGGAGGGGTATGGCGGGCTGTACGGGGACGCGCGGGACCTTGCCTCGGCGCTGAAGGCCAGTGGTCTGAGCATGCCCACCGGCCATTTCGGTCTCGACCAGCTTGAAGATATTCCGGCAACGCTAAAGATTGCCGAACAACTGGGCATCAAAACGCTTGTCTGCCCGTTTGTACCTCCCGCCCAGCGCAGCCCCGACAAAGCAGGGTGGGTGGCGCTGGCGCAAACTCTGAACAGGCTTTGTGCGGCCTACGCCAAAGAGGGTCTGAAATTTGGCTGGCACAATCATGATTTTGAGTTCTTGCCACTAAAAAGCGGGGAATACCCCCTGGATTTACTGCTTGAAGGGGCGCCGGAGACAGTCTGGCAGGCTGATATTGCCTGGATTGTCCGGGCCGGGGAGGACCCGGCGGAGTGGATTGAGCGTTATGGCAACAGGATTGCTTCGGTGCACGTCAAGGACATTGCTCCCCAAGGGCAGAACCTTGATGAAGACGGCTGGGCCGATGTAGGTGAGGGGGTGCTGGACTGGCAAGCCCTGTTCTTTGCCATCCGGCAACATTCCAGTTGCACATCGTTCGTCATGGAGCACGACAATCCGGGCGATGTGGAACGCTTCGCTTCGCGCTCCATTGCTGCGGCCAACAGATTGTGGAGTTGAACCGACATGAACGGTCCATCTGAAAAAACCTTCGGTATTGGAATTATCGGCTGCGGCAATATTTCCAAAACCTATCTGGACCTTGTCCCGCTGTTCAGGGGGCTTGAGGTGCGCGCCGTTGCCGACATTGCGCCGCAAGTTGCAGAGGCCCGAGCCGCTGAATACGGGACAAGGGCGCAATCGGTCGATGACCTGCTTGAAAATTCCGAACTTGATGTCATTCTCAACCTGACCATCCCCGACGCCCATTATGGTGTCACAAAAAGCATCATCAGCGCCGGCAAGCACGCCTATTCGGAAAAGCCGCTGGTTTTGAGTGTCAAAGAGGGGCTCGACCTGAAAAAGACGGCGGAAGACAACGGCGTGCAAGTCGGCTGTGCACCCGATACTTTTCTGGGCGGTGCCCACCAGCAGGCCCGCCATATTGTTGATGGCGGTTCACTGGGCAAAATCACCTCGGGCACTTGCCATGTGATGAGTTCGGGCATGGAAAGCTGGCACCCGAGCCCTGATTTTTTCTTCCGTCCCGGCGGTGGACCAATTCTTGATCTGGGCCCCTATTATGTGGCCAATCTGATAAACCTGCTTGGCCCCGTGGCGCGGGTGACAGCTTTGGCGGGTACGCCAAAGAAGAAGCGCATAATCGGCTCGGGTCCGCGGGCCGGAGAGAAGGTGCCGGTCAGCACTCCGACCACAATCCATGCCGTGCTCGAGTTTGAGGCGGGTGCCCTGATTACCTTGGGGGCCAGTTGGGATGTCGTGGCTCACGGTCACAACCATATGGAGCTTTATGGCGAGACGGGCACGATATTTTTGCCCGACCCGAACTTTTTCGGCGGTAAACTTTTTGTAGCTGATCCCGGTGGGCAGAAGGAACCGGTGCCCCCCTGGGAGCACCCGCTGGGCATCGCCAACCAGGGCGGGGAGGGGGGCAGGCTCACGCAGGCCAACTATCGCGCCGCGGGACTTGCCGACATGATGAAGGCGATTGATGAGGGGCGCAAGGCCCGCTGTTCGCTGGAGATTGCCCTGCACAGTCTCGAAGTGTTGACCGCTATCCTGAAGTCTGCTGAAACCGGCACGGTTGAGCACATCATAACCAGTTGT
>DROE01000213.1 GCA_011322005.1 Devosia sp. | reverse complement strand
GGAATGCTCTGGGTTCGGCTGAAGCCGAGTTCGACATGTTCACCCTTGCAGTATCCGGTGAAGCCGGCGCTTCGGTGGTTGGCGTGTTCGTTGGTGCAGGCGGTTCTATCAGTGCCGACGTTACCGACACAGTAACCATCAATCTTGGTGCGCGCTGGTTCGACAGGGATACCGGAACTGCGGTAGCCGGAGAGCAGGCTTGGGAGGTTGCCGGTCAGTTGATCGCCGATGTCACCGAGACCATCACTCTTACCGGTGAACTTGGCTACGCTGCCAACGATACTCCTATCAATGAGATCTTCTTCGGCGGTGATATCACATGGGCACCCGGTGGCGGTTTTGAAGCCTCCCTCGGTGCTGATGCAAACACCAATGGAGCCTATCAGGTCTCCTTCAACGCCAGCAAAGACTTCGAATAGTCTTTTTGGGTTGGGTGATTACAGGAAGGCCCGGCATCAGCCGGGCCTTTTTCTATTCCACGAAACCAACATAGTTCCAGCATTCGCTCGATTGGACAGGTCCTTTCCCGAATGCTTGTAGTCAAGCCATGGAAATGGTGATGCACGAGACGAGTTTTTTCTTGAAGTGGCCTATGGCGCAACGAAGCCTCCTGTTCACGCTCTTAGCGATAATGGCGATGCCCCCCTTGCTGGCACACCCGAACCCCCTTGAAGTAACTGCCAAAGAGGCAGGCACAACAATGTTTGCCCTCGCGGGACGACAGCACCTTGCCGCTGGGCCAGATCGCACGATTGAGCCGGAGCGGAAAAACACTAAAACTCCCCGCACCATGCTGAGCGATGACAGTGCAGGCAAATCAAACAGCGGGAAGCCGGAACAAAACGGGTTTCGCTGGTCAGCGGAACTGGGCGAGGACGGAAGGCTCATCCTTTCGGGAAACGTTCCCTCCGAAGGATTGAAAAACTTCCTTTATCTGCGCGCCGGAAACCATGCTGTCGATCAGACCCTGGCAATGGAGGGTGCGCCCGAGCGCTTTGCCGGTGTGGCGGTGGCTTCAATCCGGGCGCTAAAAGGCATTTTGTCCGGCCGCATTGCCTATGAAGATGGCTCATGGTCATTCACGGGTCTTGCAAGCGATGAAAACCAGCGGCGCCAGGTGATCGGTGTACTTAGCCAGAATGTGAGCTTGACGGACTGGGACATCGATATAGAGCTTCCTCCCCCGTTTCAGGTCTGCCTTGAAGCCATTGAGGAATTTTCGCTGACTCAGACGATACTTTTCGCTCCGGGGAGCACCGAGTTGACCACACCATCCATCGTTGCTGTGCAGGATCTGGCAGAGACCTTGAGCAACTGCCCCTCAACCAAAATTTACGTTGAAGGACATACCGATGCTGATGGTCCTGAGGACGGCAATATGACATTGTCGGTCAAGCGGGCTGAGGCGGTTGTCGAGGAACTCATCTCCGCCGGAGTGTCAGATATGCGCCTTTATGCTGTTGGGTATGGGGAAACCCTGCCCATCGCCAGCAACGAAACCAGAGATGGGAAGGCGCTCAACCGCCGGATCGTGTTCCAACTTGAAGAATGACGGAGTGGTGTAGAAATGTTTTTTGAAACTGTAGCCTACATAGCGGACACCTACATGTGGTTTTTAATTGCCGCATTTGTTTTGGGCATCGTC
>DROE01000212.1 GCA_011322005.1 Devosia sp. | reverse complement strand
CTGTTTCGCCAGTCCATGCCCAAAGGCATGTTCCGGCTCGCAAGAACCTCGCCGTCCACGTTTCTCTTTCTTCTGTTCTTCACACTGTCAAAGAGCCGACCCCAAATCCCGTTGTCGGGAAAAGACGTCACGCCACCCTTATAAAGCAAAGGCAGCTCAACAGCAAAGATTTAGCCGGTAAAACCGGCAGAAACCCTGCCCATTTTTGATTTCGCCAACAACGGGAGCCCGAAAAAGGCCTCTTTCGTCAGCGCTGGCGGGTTATAAGAGACAGCAAACTGCCTGTCAACACCCTTTTTGGTCTGATTTTGAAGCCGCAAATTAATTTGCTTTTTCAGGTGGTTACTAACCGAAACACGAACGTCTCCGACCTGCTCCGCTCAGCGTTGGCGGGTTATAGGTAGGCCACCCGGCCCTGTCAACAACCCATTGCAGGATTACGCCCTGTAAATCCGCTTTTATCCACCATCCCCGCGCCCGTCCGCTGAGCCAGCCTCTTCGGGCCAAAGCACACCCATACGGACACTCCACCCCACGGCCGCGCCCAACGCATTCTGGACAAATAGAAACCACGCCGCCAAAATTCAAGCCCCCTCACTCAGACACCGGCTCTGTCCCCCTGTCGGGCTCCCTCTCTTCATCACACTCTGTTGAAAAGAAAGTACCGGAGATTTCATATTTTTGTCTGGACACAGATATTTTGTCCGAGTTTCGCCTCATTGCTAATAAATGTTTAACCACAGGCAGGCGCCGGTCCGACCTCAGGGTATTTCGTTCTGAGAAACGTCCGGCGCCGCCGGTTTGGGGCAACTGATCTTGCAAACCTGCTGTTCAGTCCGGCCCGGCAATTCGCCGGTCCCCCTCAGATCAAAGAGTTGGCCGTTGTGCCCATGGTATAGGTGGAGTTCTGGTTGTGCGGTCCCTGGAAGTGAAGAGAGCATTGAGTTGAGTGCAGCACAACAAAATCGCTACGCTGCCATGCTGCGCGCCAGCGGCTATGAGGACAGCAACGCTCTCACCCTGCAATCCACCGATGGCGACATCCCCCAGGGGCGCGAGCTTTCCCTTTCCTGGCTGGCCGGCACCATCATGACCGGGCTGACCAGCGTTGTGCTGATGGGGGCGGCGCTTTATGTCGCCTTTCTGGGGCAGGACACCTTTTCAACACCCTATGAGGCGCTGCGGGTTGCGATTTCCCCCGACGCAGGGGTCAACGCCCCTACGGTCAAGACGAACCGCCTCATTCCCGTAACCAAGACCCGGTCGGAGCGCGAGATCATAGAGGCAAGCATTCGCGTTGACGATGGCGGCCTGTCCCGCATCCGCAAGCAGCCTTTCGATCGTATCCGCGCAACATTGGCAACAACCGCAACTTCACTTTCTTCGAACATCCCGGAGTATGACCCCGTAGCCCTGCTCAGCCGCACCCGATCCCAAAGTGCAACCCAGGACGAGGTGCTGATTTCAACCAACATTTATGGCGCCGAAGTAGAAGGGGAAATCACGGTGCAAACCGCTTCCCTGCCGCTCGACATGGTCCCGGCGCGTTCTATTTCGGATCAGGGGGCGGCCGAGTTTGTGCGTCTGACCCTGGAACGCTCCTTTTCTCCCTTTGAGATATCGGCTCTTGGCTATGCTGCCGATGTTTCCTCCATTGTGGAACTGGGTGCCACGAACAATGTCATCGCAGGTGTTGCGGAAAATGTAACCGTCATGCCAAAAACCAATCTTGCCGGAGATCAGGTCCTGGGCCGGTCGGAACGCATACTGACCATCAGAACAGAAACCCCCCTTTCCGACCTGCTTGCGCGCAACGGCTTCACGCCCAGCATGGTCAACGATGTCCTGAGTGCCCTGCGCAACATATACCCAAGTCCCGTTTTACCTGAGGGAGCGCACTTGCGCATTCTGTTTGGCCCCGACCGGGCCCGGCAGAACCTGATCCCCTACCGCTCATCGATATATCTGGGAGACAAACATACCGCCACCGTGGCCCTGACGGATAGCGGGCGATTTGTCCTTGGCCAGCCCCCCGCACCCATTGACTTCCAGGACGAGGATGTCGAAGAGATCAATGTCAACAATCTGCCTACAATCTACCGCTCGATCTGGGAAACAGCCCGCAAGTACGAGCTTGACGATCAGACCATTGATCGCATCGTTTCCCTTTATGCCTATGATCTGGACCTGACCAAACGCATCTCGGCCGGAGATTCTATCGAAATCCTTCAGTCCACCCCCGACGAAAACGGTGATCAGGAACTGCTTTACGTATCCCTTACGCTCAACGGCAGCGCCAAGGAATTTTTCCGTTACAAGGCGGCGGACGGCGAAGTGGATTTTTTTGATCCCAACGGAGAAACCGGCAAGCGCTTCCTGATCCGTCGTCCGCTTGAGGGTGGCGGCACGTTGCGCTCACGCTTTGGCATGCGGGTGCATCCCATATTCAAAACCCGCAAACTCCACTCCGGCGTCGACCTCGCAGCCCCACGCGGAACCCCCGTCTATGCGTCAGGCGATGCCGTCGTGAAACGTGCCCAGTGGGTTTCAGGCTATGGACGTTTTGTCGAACTCCAGCACGCCAACGGCTACACCACCCGTTATGCACATATGAACCGCATAGCAGACGGCATTGTTGCCGGAGGCACAGTGCGCCAGGGCCAGATCATCGGCTATGTGGGCACGACCGGGAACTCGACCGGCAACCATCTGCATTTCGAAGTGCGCATCAACTCCAACCCGGTCGACCCCCTTTCCATTCAGTTGCCGCGCTCAAAATCCCTGCCTGCCCGCGATCAGATTCAGTTTGCCCAGACGGTTGACCAGATCCGCGGGCTGATGGAGCGCGACGCCGCCCCCGTCACCGTCGCTTCGAACTGAAGGGCTTCTTCCAGCCGCCCCCGGGGGCCAGTTCACCCACCAACACAATCATCAGGTGCGTTTCGATCGCATCCCGTAAATTTTCTTAACGTTCTCCCGGTCCACCAGTTCCTGGTATCGGGCCGCCTCGACTCCACAAAGAGCGACATGCCCTTGCGCGTCATGGTAAATTCCAAACCCATAGGTTTTCACCAAAGGGGAGGCACGCAAACAAACCTGAGCTTTGGAAAAAAATCTCCTGCGCGCTTCCGACCGGTCTGCCTCAACAATATTGTTGCGGTCCGCAAAGACCCCGAAAATAACATCGTCACTGGTAAGCAGATGGAGTGATCTCATGATCATTTCATACTGACGCGCTGCCACTGAGCCGGAACGAAAGTCTGTCTTACCTTCCAGCGTTACACTATCCGGGGAGGCCAGAATCAAAGTGTTGTAATAGTTTGTGCTGTGCATTCGCTCACCTGGTGTTCTTGTTATGTTCTATATTACTTTCGTCTCATCGGCAAGCCCGCCTCGTCAATTACCTCCAGCACGAACTCGCCTCATCCGTTGGTCGGCCACACCCTGTGCTCATCGTCAATGACAAAAACATGGGAATGACGGTTGCGCGGGCCCGTTGCCGGGTATTTTTCAAAAAGCGGATGATCCGCTGGCAGGTCCGGGTGCTCGTGCTCAAGTTCAACCGGCTCATTTGCCGGCCAGACCAGAACCGCCGCCATGGCCCCGACCAAAGCGATTGCCCCAAGCAAAAGCATCGCCCAGCCCATGCCAAACGCCTCCCCGGCCCAGCCGGCAATCGGGTAGGTTATCAGCCACGCCCCGTGGGAAAGCGCAAACTGGGCCGAGAATATCGCCGGCCGGTCCTCAGCATGGGCTGAATTTCTCAGCAGGCGACCCGAGGGGGTAAGGATCGCCGAGTAAAGCGCTCCGGCAACGGCCCAACTCACCAGAAACAACCACCATGGGGGCAACCCCATCAACAGGACGAACAAGCCCCCGCCCAGCGTCAATCCGGACAAGAACAGTGCTGAGGTCACCATCACCGGCCGGTCGGTGACCCTCTCAAGCAGACGTGGCAAAGCCAAAGCCGACATCATCGAGCCGCCCCCGAAAGCTGCCAGCGCATAGGCAAGCTCACTCTGGCTCGCCTGGTAACCGGCCATGACAATAACAACCGTATTGACCAGAACAAAAGCGCTAGCTGCCGCCGCGCTCAGATTGAGTGCCAGAAGCCCCCGCAGGCGCGGCGTCGCCAGATAGATGCGCATTCCCCGGGTCAGCCGCTCGACGAAGGGCCGCTCTTTGACCTGGCTCTTGCGTTGGGGAAGCGTGACAAAAAACACAAGAAGGGCTGAGATGACAAAGCCAAGAACAGTACCCCCGAACAGCCACGAATAGCTCACGAACAAAAGAAACAGCGCCGCCAGCGCCGGGCTGAGCAGATTTTCCAGATCATAGGCCAGCCGGGACAGGGAAAGCGCGATTGTATAGTCTTTTTCGTCCCTGAGTACGTCAGGTATCACCGCCTGAAACGCCGGAGTAAAAGTTGCCGAAGCCGCCTGAAGCACAAAAATCAACACATAGATCTGCCAGATGGAATCAATGAACGGCAGGAACAGCGCTACCGTTGCGCGCACCAGATCAGCCCCCACCAGCACCGCCTTGCGTGGCAGTTTTTCGGCTATGGCGCTGGCAACCGGCGCCAGTCCCACATAGGCGATCATCTTTATGGCATAGGCCGTGCCCAGCACCGCCCCCGCTTTTTCTCCCGCCAGATCAAAAGCCAAGAGGCCAAGCGCCACGGTCAGCAATCCGGTACCCAAAAGGGCAATGATCTGCGCTGAAAACAGACGGCCAAACACCGGGTTTTTAAGAACTGCAACCATCGCTCAGCTATAGCACCTGGATTCTTTTCCCGGTAGGGAGGTGATGGCCTGTCTTTTACTTTCCCTCGGCCTCGGCAACCTGGGCATTCATCTGGTCATGACGGAGCCTGATTTCTTCAGGCCATGTGGATTTGATGTAAGAGAGTACAGCTATTATTTCATCATCCGTGAGCACCCCTTCATAGACCGGCATGTTGGTTTGATAATTTTCAAGATTGGCGGTTCTTGCCAATCCGAATTTCGTCAGATCAAACAATAACTGGTCAACATGGTGCCAGGTGTGTCCGTTCTCATCATGGGGCGGGGCCGGCATCATGCCATTTTCATCCCGGTTTCTCCAGTCTGGCTGCCCTTCAAGATTGACCCCGTGACACGAAGCGCAATTGGCAGCATATATTTGCTCCCCCCGGGCAACGATCTGCGCATCGTCGGGGAAAAACAGCGCTCCCGGCTTGTTATCGGATTCAGACCGCAGCAACCCCCAGACGCCACCTGCCACAAGTATCAGCGCAACTGCAAAAGCTGCTGCACGCAGATATGTTGATGTGTTCATATCCGGATCGTTTCTTTCCTGCTGTGGTACCGCACACCAAGGCCAGAACTAACCCACAGACCCACGCAAAAAAAGGGCCAACCCCCGGGGGCTGCCCCTATTTTGTTCACTTAATCGTCAGTTCGCTCAGGCCGCCTCGGTCACAGGACCCTGCGGGGTCAGCACCAGGCCCTGTTCATTGGCATCTACCAGCACCCGGTCACCATCGGCAATCTTTCCGGCCAGCACCATCTCGGCCAGACCGTCCTGCACTTCACGCTGCATAACCCGTTTCAGCGGCCGCGCTCCATATGTGGGATCATAGCCTTCGTTGGCCAACCAGTCGCGCGCCTTGTCACTCAAGGTCAGTGTAATGTCACGCTCATGGAGCAGATGTTGCAACCGCTCGAACTGAATGTCGACAATTGCCCCCATATGCTTGCGCTCAAGCCGGTGAAACAGCAGAATTTCATCAACCCGGTTGAGAAATTCGGGCCTGAAGGCGGCACGGACCGCATCCATGACCTTGCCCCGCACAAGCTCGACACTTTTGTCATCATCAAGCTGGGTCAGATATTCACTCCCCAGATTGGAAGTCATGATGATCACGACGTTGCGGAAGTCCACCGTCCGGCCCTGACCATCAGTCAGGCGTCCATCGTCGAGTACCTGCAACAGGACGTTGAACACGTCCGGGTGGGCTTTTTCAATTTCATCAAACAGCACCACCTGATAGGGCCTGCGCCGCACCGCCTCCGTCAGAGCTCCGCCCTCGTCATAGCCCACATATCCCGGAGGTGCCCCGATCAGGCGGGCGACAGAATGCTTCTCCATGAACTCGGACATATCCAGCCGCACCATCGCCGCTTCGTCATCGAACATGAATTGGGCCAGAGCTTTGGTGAGTTCGGTCTTGCCCACACCGGTGGGGCCAAGAAACATGAACGAGCCAATGGGACGGTTGGGGTCCTGCAACCCGGCCCGGGCCCGGCGTACCGCCTTGGCAACAGCGGTCACAGCCTCTTCCTGCCCGATGACGCGTTTTCCGATCTCGTCTTCCATGCGCAAGAGTTTGTCGCGCTCGCCCTCAAGCATCTTGTCCACCGGAATACCGGTCCAGCGGGAAACGATTTGCGCCACATGGTCGGCAGTTACCACCTCCTCGACCATGCCGGTGCCCTGCTCGTCCTCGTCAAGATTCTCCGCTTCCGCGATCCTGCGCTCAAGCTCGGGGATGACTCCATAGGCCAGTTCCCCCGCCTTCGCCAGATCACCGTCGCGCTGGGCCGCTTCCAGCCGGGTTCTTGCATGGTCCAGTTCCTCCTTGATTTTGGTGGATCCGGCAAGCCGCTGCTTTTCTCTCTGCCAGCGCTGGGTCAAAGCCCCGGACTCGTCTTCCAGATCCGCCAATTCAGCTTCGAGCTTCTCAAGCCGCAGCTTGGAGGCGTCATCGTCCTCTTTCTTCAGCGCCTCGCGCTCGATCTTGAGCTGGATGATACGCCGGTCGAGCTCGTCCAGCGCCTCGGGTTTGCTGTCCACAGCCATGCGCAGGCGTGCCGCCGCCTCATCCACTAGGTCGATGGCCTTGTCGGGAAGAAACCTGTCGGCGATATAGCGGTTGGAGAGTGTTGCCGCCGCCACCAGCGCACTGTCGGATATACGCACCCCGTGGTGAAGTTCATATTTTTCCTTGAGACCCCGCAATATGGAAATTGTGTCTTCCACCGTGCTTTCCGAAACCAGAACCGGTTGAAACCGGCGCGCCAGCGCCGCGTCCTTTTCAACATGTTTCTTATATTCATCAAGGGTTGTTGCGCCCACACAGTGCAACTCACCCCGCGCCAGAGCAGGTTTGAGCAGGTTGGAAGCATCCATTGCCCCGTCCGCCTTGCCGGCGCCAACCAGCGTGTGCATCTCATCGATAAAGAGAATGATCTGCCCTTCCGCTGCTTCAATCTCCGACAACACCGCTTTGAGGCGTTCCTCGAACTCACCCCGATATTTGGCTCCCGCAATCATAGCCCCCAGATCAAGTGCCAGCAGTGATTTGTTCTTCAGGCTTTCAGGCACATCGCCGTTTACGATGCGAAGGGCCAGCCCCTCGGCAATGGCGGTCTTGCCCACACCGGGCTCCCCAATCAGAACCGGATTGTTTTTGGTACGCCGCGAAAGCACCTGAATGGTACGCCGGATTTCCTCGTCGCGTCCGATTACCGGATCAAGCTTGCCCTCGCGTGCCGCCTCCGTCAGGTCGCGGGCATATTTCTTCAAGGCATCATACTGCTCTTCCGCCGAGGCAGAATCAGCCGTGCGTCCTTTACGCAACTCGTTTATGGCATCGTTGAGCTTTGCCGCGGTCAGTCCACCGGCCGCCAGCGCCTTGCCGGCCTCATTCTCACTCTCGATGGTCAGCGCCAGAAGCAGGCGCTCCACGGTCACGAAACTGTCACCGTATTTCTTGGCAACCTCTTCTGCCCGCTCAAAAACCTGAACCATTTCCCGGCCCAGATAGGTCTGCTGACCACTGCCGCTGACCGATGGAATTTTCTTGAGGTCCGCCTCAACGGCGGCCCTGACCAGTTTTACATCACCACCGGCTTTCTCAATCAGCCCGGCAACCATACCCTGCTCGTCATCGAGCAAAACCTTGAGCAGATGCAGGGGTACAAACTGCTGGTGGCCCTCGCCAAGCGCCAAAGTCTGAGCACTTTGCACAAAACCGCGCGCCCGTTCGGTATATTTTTCCATATCCATTTTAAGCAAGCTCCTATGTGTTTCGCACGAACGAAAGGTTGCCCGTTTCGGCCCAACCATTTGTCGCCTGAAGCGTTGAACAATAAATCCCGGGCCCGCCTTGGCAGCACCCGTCCCTCCAACATATAGGGAGCGGCACCGGGAACAAAAAGACCCTCCCCTATTTTCCCTTTCCGGACGAAAAAACCGGACCATCGGCCCGGTTTTGCAATTTCAACCAGAAAGACTCCCGGTCACAAACCTGATATCCCTACTCCGCTGCGCTGCTTTCGCCGGCACTGGTCACGAAGGCGGGTAGTTCCCCCGCTTCGGGCTGAGGCGCGCCCGCAGGATCGCCAGCTGAAATTGCTGTTGAACTATCTTCAGCTTCAGACCTGTCCTGCGTGCGTGGCCGGCGCCGGGACCGCCGTGCCGGCCGCTGCGCCGTTTCTTCGTCTTCGCCGGAGGGGGAAGAAACAACCGCCTCTGCATCACCCCTGGCGACGCCTGCGGGCTGGCGCTGCTTTGGGTCAGCCGCAACCCTTTTGGTATCGTCCCCGGACTTGGCCAAACCCTCGCCAGCTTCTGGACCTTTCTGGCCCTGCGCCGCCTTGTGTTCAGTCTGCCTTGCCTGTTGCGCTGCCTGCTGGGACTGATGGGCGGCCTGCTGGGCCAGTTGCTGGGTCTGCACCTGCGCCTGCGCCGCCGAAACAATACGGAAATAATGCTCGGCATGTTGGAGATAATTCTCAGCGGCCACCGAATCCCCGGACTGGTTGGCATCGCGCGCCAACTGTACATATTTTTCCGCCACATGGGCGGCATTGCCGCGCACCCGCACATCGGGGCCGTTGCTCTCATAACTTCGCGACAGCGGGTTGGTATTCCTGCGGTTATTATTGTTGTTGCCACGGCCGCGCGAACGCGATTTTTGTTGATTTGATCTCATACTTTGTTGGCTTCTTGTTGTCCGGTGCTGCGCAATAATTTGTGGTTTGGCAATCCTGCGCCAGATGCCCCCTCGGGGAGACTGAATCTGATCCTGTTGATCTCAAATAGCCTCTTGGGCTGCCAGATCCGGCCATAGAAAAAAGAAGCGTCTCTCCACTTGCGTGGGGTGTCACCTCGAATTCACAATCACCACCTGGCGTTCAGCAACGAACAACGCCTGCCATTGCTGCAGCGTCACAGATGAGAGGGTGGCTATAACCTTGGCGAAACAAATCACCTTCGACAGCATTATTGTCCTACCGTGTCCGCCAGCCATTTCCAAGCAAAAACCGGCCTGCGGGCCAAAAAAGAGTCCATTCCAGCGAATCATTGCCAAAACAGTGTTAATATTGCGCAACAATCACCCGTGGCTGCCCCGCCAGATCTTTTCTCACGCTGGGTTTTTCGAATCTGTTTTCAAGACAAAGCGCCGCCACCGCCTCTGCCTGGTCATGCCCGATTTCAAGAAGCAGGGTTCCAGGGGATCGCAAGTGCCGTGAAGCACCGCCGATTATTGCTCGATAAGCCGCAAGACCGTCACGCCCGCCATCAAGCGCCACTCTGGGATCGAACTTGCGCACCTCTGTTTGCAGGCCTTCGATTTCCTGACTGGCAATATAGGGCGGATTGGAAACGACGAGGTCAAACTTTTCGTCCCCCAGCGGGGCAAACCACGAACCGGCCCGCCAGTCTGTGCGCGCCTCTACTCCATGACAAACACTGTTTTGTCCGGCCTGTTCAAGTGCCTCTTCTGAAAGGTCAATGCCAATGCCACCGGCGCCGGAAAGATTCACCAGCAGGGAAATCAAAATGCAGCCCGACCCCGTCCCCAAATCCAGAATAGCGCATCTTTTGCGGCCCTCCAAAAATTCAATCCCCAGATCGACCAGCATTTCGGTCTCCGGACGCGGCACCAGAGTTGCTTCGTTCAACCCGAATTCAAGCCCGTAAAATTCCTTGGACCCAACAATGCGCGCCACCGGTTCGCCGCCAAGACGGCGTTTTGCCAACAGTTCAAGGCTGGCGATATCTGCATCCGAAACCAAAAGATTTTCTTTGACAGCCAGTTGCAGTCCATCAAGACCCAGCACATGGCCAAGCAACAGGCGCGCATCCAGTCCCGCTGTTTCAATCCCCGCTCCCCTGAAGCGTCTGGCCAGCCCCCGCCACACAGTACCGGCATTCTTGGCTCGCAAACTCAGGAGAGTTCTTCCATCGCCGCCAGCTGGGCCGCCTGATTTTCAGTAATCAGCGCGCTTATCATCTCATCGAGTCCATCCCCGGCTATTACCCGATCCAGCTTATAGAGCGTAAGGTTTATCCTGTGGTCGGTTACCCTCCCTTGTGGAAAGTTGTAGGTGCGAATACGTTCCGAACGGTCCCCGGACCCCACCTGATTGCGACGCGCATCGGCCCGCTCCTTGTCCTGGGCATCCTTTTGCTCATCATAGAGTTTGGCCCGCAGCAGTTTCATGGCTGTTGCCCGGTTCTGATGCTGGCTTTTTTCCGAGGCAATGACCACTATTCCCGAAGGTATGTGAGTGATGCGTACCGCGCTGTCCGTTGTATTCACATGCTGCCCCCCGGCCCCCGAGGCCCGCATGGTATCAATGCGCAAGTCCTCCTGGCGGATTTCAATATCCACATCTTCTACTTCGGGCAGCACCGCAACCGTTGCCGCCGAGGTATGAATACGCCCCCCCGATTCGGTGTCGGGCACCCTTTGCACCCGGTGCACACCACTCTCGAACTTCAGCCGCGCATAGGCTCCGGAACCGGATATCTGGGCCACAATCTCCTTGAAACCGCCCATATCGCCTTCGTTCTGCTCCAGAACCGACATTTTCCAGCCCTGCAATTCCGCATAGCGCTGGTACATGCGGAACAGATCCCCGGCAAACAACGCCGCTTCATCACCCCCGGTGCCGGCGCGCAACTCCATGATGACGTTTTTGTCGTCGGCGGCATCCTTGGGTAAAAGCAACAGCCGGATTTCCCGGATCAGGGGTTCGAGTTGCTCTGACAACTCTGCCAACTCTGCTTCGGCCATTTCGGCCATTTCCTTGTCGTTCCCGGTCAGCATGTCCCGGGCATCCTGCATGTCCCCAACAAGGCGCATATAACGTCGTATTGGCTCAATCACCGGTTGCAGATCAGCATATTCCTTGGCCAGCTTGACATAAGTTTCCGGGTCCGGGTTGGCCGCCATGCTCTGCTCCAGCGACTGGTACCTGTGTTCAAGCGCTTCGAGTTTGTCGTGTGGGAGTTGGGTCATGAAGTATCCGTTTGCTTCCTGGCTCAGACCGGCAGGTTCTGGCGCTCTGCCCAGTCCTGCAATAATTCTCGGACATTTGCCACTTTTGAGGTGCTCCCGTCCGCCGCCCCCTCAAGCATGGAGCAGACCGCTGCGCGGATCGGTTTCAACTCGCATGCCAGTATCATATCCTTGATCGGTCCGACAGAAGAAGGCCCCATTGAAAGCTTGGTCATGCCGATTGCCAGAAGCGCCAGCGCCTCCACGGGCCTTCCCGCCAGCTCGCCGCACATGGTCAGGGGCACCTTGTGGCGCGCACTGGCATCAACGATCATCTTTATTGCCCTTAAGCGCGGCACCCCGATGGCATCATAGGTGCCTGCCACCCGCGTATTGGCCCTGTCGGCGGCTGTCAGAAACTGAATAAGGTCATTGGACCCGATGGAAACAAAATCTGTGTGCACCAGCAAGTCATCCAGTTCAAACAACAACGAGGGTACCTCGATCATCGCCCCCAGTTCGAGCTTTTCAGGAGCCCGCTGGCCCATGCGCTCAAGGCGTTCCACTTCGCGGTGGATAACGTTGGCACAGGCGCGGAACTCGTCGGTCTCGGTGACCATCGGCACCAGTATTTTCAGGGCCCGTCCCTCGGCCGCCACCAACAGAGCCCTGACCTGGGTGCGCAGCAATCCCGGCCTGTCAAGTGCCAGCCTGAGCGAGCGCCAGCCCATGGCCGGGTTTTCCTCCGCCGTCGCGCGCAGATAGGGCACAACCTTGTCGCCCCCGATATCCAGCAGACGGAAAACTATCGGCCGCGAGCCCGCATAATCCATCGCTTCCTTGTAAAGCTCCACCTGTTCGGCCAGCCGCGGCAGCTTGGAGGCTACCATGAACTGCAACTCTGTACGAAACAGGCCAACCCCCGTTGCCCCCGTTTCATCAAGCGCTGTGAGGTCTGCCACCAAGCCCGAATTGTGCAGCAGCGTCACCTCGATACCATCTTTGGTCACCGCCGGCTTGTCGCGCCTTAGCGCATAGTTTTCCTGCTGTTTTGTTCTGAGACGCAGTTTTTCGGCATAAGTCGCCTCCACGTCCGGCGTTGGACGCAAGAACACCTGCCCTGCTGACCCGTCAACGACAATATCGTCCCCTGTTTCGCACATGGAAACGATATGATCGGCCTGCCCCACAGCAACGATGCCCAGCGACCGGGCGATGATGGCCACGTGGGCCGTGGTCGCCCCTTCCTCCAGCACCACCCCGCGCAGGCGGGTGCGATCATATTCCAGAAGTTC
Organism: Devosia sp.; assembly: GCA_011322005.1. GTDB lineage: Bacteria > Pseudomonadota > Alphaproteobacteria > Rhizobiales > Devosiaceae > DROE01. The sequence continues at coordinate 7,030 of DROE01000212.1, read as the reverse complement.
GGCCGGTCCCAGATTGCGCGCCACCAGAACAGCATTCTCCGGCATATCCTTTCGCCCGAACACCGCCACATCGCTGGTCAGCACCCTGAGCAGCCTGTTGGCCAGGTCATCCAGATCGTGCAACCGGTCCCGAATATAGATGTCGGTCTGACGCAACATGCGCGCGCGCGTGTCGTTCTGCACCCGCTCCACTGCCGCCTCGGCCGTTAAACCATTATCAACCGCCTCCATCAGCCGGCGCACCCAGCCCCGATCATGGGCAAACATGCGATAGCTCTCGAGAATTTCGCGATGCTCGGATGACATCTGCATGTCGCCCCGGTCAAACATGTCATCTATCGACATCCGCATGGTGGCGATGGCCTTTTCCAGCCGTTCCTTTTCTTCGTCCACATCATCGGCGACAAAATTGGTCACCACCACCCGCGGGTCGTGCAACAACACCTGCCCCAGCGCCACCCCTTCGGCAAAGCCCGCGCCTTCAAAGGTGCGCGGACGCCTCAGGTCCACATCGGCCCCCGGTTTGATGAGGCTTTCAAATTCATGGGTCGAAAGCATCTCGGCCATCAGCATGGCGGTGGTCAGAAGCGCTTCGGTCTCCTCTTCCCGGAACACCCGGCGCTCCAGATTCTGCACCACCAGAACACCCATTATCTGCCCGGCCCGCAACACCGGTACCCCAAGGAACGAACGATAGGGATCCTCACCGGTTTCCGGGCGGTAGGCAAAAGCGGGATGCTGTGGCGCATCAACCAGCGCCAGCGACTGGGCTTCAGAGGCAATCAGGCCCACCAGGCCCTCGCCCAGCCTCAACGTGGTCATGTGCACCGCTTCGCGCTTCAGGCCATAGGTGGCAAAAAGTTCGAGAGCCGCATCATCGCGCAGCACATAGAACGAGCACACATCGGCGCCCATGTTCTGGGCGATCAGGTCAACAATCGTGTCCAGGCGTTCCTGAGATCCCAGAGTTGCGGCCATCGTCTCGCGCAACTGCTGCAACAGGACCCGCGGACCACCAAATTTCAAGGTCATCTTGCCCGGCGGCCAAAGCAGCCGCCTCCTCTCCTGAAAAGCACTCCGACAAGCCGGGTCTGCAACCCATAGCGCTTATCAGTCCTCTTCTTTGTCCAGACCGTAATAGGTGTGCAGGGCCCGGACTGCAAGTTCTGCATACTCCTCATCAATCAGAACCGAGGTCTTGATTTCAGAGGTAGTGATCAACTGGATGTTGATCCCCTTCTCCGCCAGTGCGCTGAACATGGACGATGCCACCCCGGCGTGGGAGCGCATGCCAACCCCGACCACGGAAATCTTGGCGCATCCCTTGGCCCCGCTTATGGAAGCATATTCAAAGCGCTCGCCATTTCCCCTGACCGCAGCCATGGCTTTTTCATATTCGCTGTCGGGCACGGTAAAAGTAATGTCTGTCTGACGGCCATCGTCCGAAACATTCTGCACAATCATATCGACGACAATTTGTTGCTCGGCCAGCGCCCCGAACACCGAGGCGGCAACCCCGGGCCGGTCTTTCACGCTGCGAATGGTGATTTTTGCTTCCGACTTGACCAGCGTGACGCCGGAGACGATCTGTTTTTCCATAATCTCATCCTCATCACACACCAGCGTGCCCGGCACCCCGGAGTTGGAGCCATCCGGTGCCGTTTGCGGACCTTGCGGGTCATCAAAACTGCTTCGCACCGCCAGCCGGACGCCCTTGGCCATCGCAAGTTCCACCGAGCGCGTTTGCAAAACCTTGGCCCCCAGCGAAGCCAACTCGAGCATTTCTTCAAAACTTATCCGGCTCAGCCGCTGGGCCTTGGGGGCAATGCGCGGGTCGGTGGTATAACCCCCGTCCACGTCCGTATAAATGTCGCAACGGTCCGCTTCAACCGCTGCCGCCAGCGCCACCGCCGAGGTGTCAGAGCCGCCCCGTCCCAAAGTGGTAATCCGTCCCGAGGGCGAAATCCCCTGAAATCCGGTAATGACGCAAACCTGACCATCGCTCAGCCTCTTATCAAGATCGGCGCTTTCAACGTCGGTAATACGCGCCGCCCCATGTCTTTCAGTAGTGGTGATAGGCACCTGCCAGCCCGTGAACGACCGCGCCGAAATCCCCATATCCTGCAAAACAATCGCCAGAAGGCCGGCACTCACTTGCTCTCCGGTGGAAACCACAGCGTCATATTCACGGGCCTCATGCAGGGGCGAGGCTTCATTGCACCATTCAACCAGCTGGTTGGTAACACCCGCCATCGCCGAAACCACCACCGCAATCTGATTTCCCGCCTTCACCTCGCGCTGAACATGGCGCGCGGCATGGCGAATGCGGGCGAGGTCAGCAACCGAGGTGCCGCCGAATTTCATCACAATGCGAGACAAGGGCACGCGCTCCAGACTGCACTTGGATGCAAGCCTTGGTGCACCCGGTTACAACGTCGCGCTCAAATGACACAAAGCCGGTTTTGTTTCAACTCTCATGGTGGATTTGTCAGCCCGGGTCGCGCACTCCGGGAGATCACGCCGGCTTTTTTGCAACGATGAACACCGCACTGCCACTGGCCGGCTGCCATTGATGATCAATCTCAAATCCGCAGGCTTCAATACTCTGCTTCAGTTCACGAACGCTGAAAAACCGTACCAGCGGTAGCAGCCCGAAAAAGTGACCAATGGGCAGAACAAGTTTGAAAATGTTAAAACCGCCGCCCACGCAGGTCGTGCTGGAGACAAAGACGCCGTCCGGCTTGAGCAAATCGTGAACTTTGGCAATAACCATATCCCTGTCTTCCAGCAGGTGCAGAATTGAGTGTCCCATCACAACATCAAAGCTCTGGCTGCCTGCCTCAAATTCCTCGATGCCGGAGAGCTTGAAGTCGATATTTGTGACATGGGCCGCCTCCGCCTTGCTGCGGGCGATTTGCAGCATGTTTTTTGATATGTCGATGGCGGTGATGGATTTCACATAAGGCGCATGGGCAACCGCCGTTGAACCCGTTCCGCAAGCGAACTCCAGCACATCCATATCGGGCCGCAAATAGGAGCGGGTAACCTCCAGTTTTTTCTGGTAAGCCTCCTCATTGGCAACCGGCGATCTGGAATAACGTTTCGCCATTCTGTCCCAGAACCAACTCGCAGCCATGCTTTCCTCCCACAATTGTCACCACACCCGTGCCAGCATTCAGCCGGTCACCAAAATCCAATTGACCATGCCATCACGCCAGTTAGTGTGACAGTTGTTTAGTACACTATATCAGCTTGAGCAAGCTATTTTTGACCCGCCCTGCGCACGCTGTCACCGAACCTTGCAAACAATTGCCGTTTCATCCGCGCCCGATATGCTCTAAAACGCATCCACGAACTCAAGGAACAACTGATCATGGCCGCCAGCACTATCAGCGACGAAGAAGTGAGAAAATTCTCCGACCTGGCCGAACAATGGTGGGATCCCTCGGGCCAGTTCAAACCCCTGCACAAGCTCAATCCGGTGCGCCTGGCCTATATCCGTGAACAGGTGCTGGCCCATTTCAAACTGGATGGCACAAAACGCCACCCCTTTGAGGGCATGAAGTTTCTCGACATCGGCTGCGGCGGCGGCCTGCTTTGCGAACCCATGGCCCGCCTTGGCGCTGAGGTCACCGGTGCCGATGCTTCTGAAAGAAATATCGGCATTGCCAAAATCCACGCCGAGCAAAGCGGGCTCGACATAAAATATCTTGCCACCACCTCCGAAGCACTGGCACAAAAAGGCGAGCAGTATGACGTGGTGCTCAACATGGAGGTGGTCGAGCATGTGGCCGACGTCCCGCTTTTTCTCAAGAGTTGTTCGGCACTGGTCAAACCCGGCGGACTGATGTTCATCGCCACCATTAACCGTACCGCCAAGGCCTATGCTCTGGCCATTATCGGGGCTGAATATGTGCTGGGCTGGCTGCCCAGGGGCACTCATTCCTTCTCAAAATTCCTCACCCCCGAAGAAATCATTTCAATCATTTCCCGCAACTCCTTGTCTATCCGCGACAAGTGCGGGGTGAGTTTTAATCCCCTGCACGACCAGTGGCGCAAGAGCCGGGATATGAGCGTAAATTACATGCTGCTGGCCGAGAAGAAGGGGTAATGGCAGCCACCCATCCCGAGTCTGGTCCGGGGCCGGTCTACTCCAGCAGGAAAATCCGCGCCGAACGGGCGGGAAGTTCGCCAATGTCACCGGCGGGGTCCGGCACGCTGGAAAATACCATTTCCCAGCTTCCTCCGGGCAAACCTTCTGCCTCAACCACTGCCGCTTTCTCACTCCGGTTAACCGCCACCAGCGCATCTTCACCGCGCTGGTAAACCAGCACATCCCTGTCTGAATAAACCACCTCAATGTCGCTTCCCCGCAATGAGGGGTTGGCTTTGCGCAGGGCAATCAGCGCCTTGAACTGCTCCCTCAAAACCTCATCCCGTACGATACCCGCACCGGGCTGCACATCCCTTCCTCCCCAGGGCATGACCTGGCGATTGTTGGGCCATACGCCCCCCCGTCGGCCCACTTCCTCGCCGTAGACGATAACCGGCGGCCCCTCGATGCTCATCATAATGGTAGCGGCAATACCAAGCGCTTGGGTATCTCCCCCGAGAACTGAAAGCATCATCGCCATGTCGTGGTTGGACAGGAACGGGGCTAAAAAATAACCCTCCCTCACATCGTGGCGCTTGACCAGATAACGACCGAACTTTGCCGCGTCATAAACCCCGTTCATCAGCTTGAACACCCGGTCACGGAACGAAAAATCAAACAGCGCATCCATCTCATCATTGGCGAAATAGGGTTGGGCGAGAAAGCGGTCAGCATCCCAGAGTTCGCCAATCAGAATAAAATCCTCGCCAAGCCGCCGGTCCACCTCCTCGCGATGGGCCTGCCAGAATTGGTGGGAGATGTGCTTGACCGTATCAAGGCGAAACCCGTCCAGCCCCACCCGTTCAGCCAAACCTATATTTGCCTCGAACAAATAGCGCCGGACCTCGGGCAACTCGGTTTTGAAATCGGGCAGCCCGGCAAGGCAAAGCGTCAAATCATCGCCCCCGCAACTCTCCCCGCTTCTGAGCCAGCCGGCAAATTCGGGGTCGTTCTCCATGCCATAACCCAGATGATTATAAACCACATCCAGAATGACCTTCAGGCCGAGAGCGTGGGCAGCGTCCACCAGTGCCTTGAGGTTCGCCTCGCTGCCATAGCGGGTGTCAATTTCGTTCAGGTCCCTCGCCCAATAGCCATGATGGGGATAAAAATCCTTCCCCTCATAATCTATTGGCTCTTCAATCTGCCCGGCGACCGGGGTGACCCAGACAAGCGTTGCCCCAAGCTCGACAATTTCAGCAAGGTTTTCCCTTACCCCCTCAAGGTCACCGCCCTGAAAGGCCAGCGGATTATTGCGGTCAACATCGAAATTGTTGGTGGCGTCCCCGTCGGCAAAGCGATCAACCATCACGAAATAGATGATTTCGTCTCCAAGGCCGGTAGTGTTGGCCGCGGCAAATGCCGGGCTGGCAAAACCAAACAGGAAAAGGAGGCAAACGACTATCCGCCGGACCATTTCAACACTCCCGTTCGCCCCCCGGTCTTGTCTTGTTTCAAGCCGGGTCCAGACGATAGATGGTGCCGGTCAGGGAAACCACATAGAGTTCCCCAAAACCATCCCGCCCGAAACCGGAGATGAACTCCACCGGACCCAATATTTCATTCCACGACCGCTGTTTTGAAACCTCACCATCCTGATAGACGAAACTGGAGATTTCGCCGCTGCAAAAGTCTCCGTAAAAATAATGACCTTTCAGTTCTGGAATTTCATCTCCGCGATAGACATACCCCCCGGTGATGGCGCATCCATCGCTCGTGGCATAGGTCAAAACCGGCCAGTTCAGCTCTTTCTCGCGGCATTGCGCATCACCAAGGCAGGCATTGCCCTCAGCCAGCGGCCAGCCCAGATTGAGCCCGCTTGAAGCAGCGCCCGCTTCAAGCACGTGCACCTCCTCTTGTCCCGATTGCCCCACATCGCCGATGTAAAGAAGGGAGTCATCAAAAGAGAACCGCCACGGATTGCGCAACCCGTAAACCCAGACCTCGGGCGCAGGCCCATCGGTGCGCGGATTATCGGGGGGAATTTCGAACGGCGTTTCAAACCCCGGTCCCACACCAATTCTGACGATGCTGCCAAGGGCACTGTCAAAATTCTGGCCGTTTGCATAGGTGTCGTTGGCCCCGCCCCCGTCACCGAACCCAATATAGAGATAGCCCTCTGGCCCGAAGGCCACCATGCCCCCATTGTGATTGCCCGCCGGCTGCTCAAGGGAATAAATTTCGCGCCCGCTCTCTACATCAAACCGGCCGGCGGCCTCATCAAAGCGGTATTCCTTGATGACGCTGGTGAGGCGGCCTCTTGTATAGGAAACATAGGCCAGCCCGTTGCGCTTGAAATCCGGATGCAGGGCCAGCCCCAGCATGCCCGCCTCCCCCGAAAAGGTAACCCGTTCGCCAAGGTCCAGCACAGTGCGCACGCCGCCGTCTTCAAGAACGCTGATAACCCCATTCTGCTGGACGATAAAAAGCCTCTCGTCTCCCGGCACGGCGGTTGCCAGCACCGGACTTTCAAGCCCCCGCGCAACTATGGTGAGCTTGACATCGCTGGGCACATGGTCGGTGACGCTGGCCCCAAAAGATGCAGTGCCAGCCCCGGCCAGCAAAATTGCAGCAACCGGCAAAATGCCCATGAACCGTCGGAAACGAAACGCTCTCGTCTGCATGGCAACTCCCGCTTGCAGGGATGGGTTCAGGCTCCTGACTCTGGTCAATAGCCGTCAAAAATGGCGCCATCGCGGTCACAGCTCACGAAGCGGTGGCCTGTATCATTATCAAAAACGATACTCAGTTCTGCTCTTCTGGCAAGGTGGGCAAGGGCATGAAGTCCACCCCTTCCTCAAGCAGGCTGGCCGCCTCTTCGGCCGTCGCCTCCCCGTAGATGCCGCGCGCATCCACCTCATGCGCATGGATTTTGCG
>DROE01000211.1 GCA_011322005.1 Devosia sp. | reverse complement strand
CCGCCAATGACATCGAGTTTTTTGCCCTTGGCCAGATGGAAGTCACCCGCCAGATGCTCAAGGACTTCCAGTCCGGCGCAGGGATTGCCGGACCCTTTGGCTACATTATCGACCTTGGACTGGAGACAGAAAATTGAGCAGATTGAAACTGACAACCATTCTGGCAAAAGCCTCTCTGGTCACAGCGTTAAGCGTTTTCCTCAGCGGTTGCGCCTATGACTATCTGCAAACCACCGACCGCGTTGCCTATAGCGCCGGCGATGCGGTCAAGGCCAATCTGGAAAGCCAGACCACCAACCCCTCCGCCAATTCTCAATACGACCTCACCCATCTGGGCGAGGACGGCCCGGTGATTGAAGCCGAAGGGGACGAATAGCTCCCCTTCTCTCCCCCTCCCCCCATCGTGGGGGAGGGTCGGGGTGGGGGTCTATCCCTGCGGGGAAGCAGGAACGACAAGACAATCCGAAACAAATTGCCCCAAGCCATGCCTTTTTCTGGATTGCCAGTGTTGCTTATTGGTGAAACTATGCCCGGGCCATGAGCGACATCATTCTTGAAACTTCCGGGTTGAGCTTTTTCTACGGCACCCATCGCGGTATCGAAAATGTCTCTCTTGAGGTGAAAAAGGGCGAGGTATTCGGCTTTCTGGGGCCGAACGGGGCTGGAAAAACCACCGCCCTTCGTCTTTTCATGGATGTGATACGGCCCACCGCCGGCAGCGCAACCATCTTTGGGCTGGATTGCCAGAAACAAGGCGTTCAAATTCGCAAAAAAGTCGGTTATCTGCCCGGAGAATTCAGTCTCTATCCCAATATGACGGCCAGGGATTTTTTGGACGTATCAGCCTCTTTGCGCCACACAAGTGCTGATGATCATTTCCGCGAGCAGCTCTGTGAGCGCCTTGATTTTGACCCGTCGCGAAAAATGAAAACCTACTCCCGGGGCAACAAGCAAAAAATCGGCCTGATCGCGGCTTTTATGAACAGGCCCGAGCTGCTGGTTCTGGACGAGCCCACCGGGGGCCTTGACCCGCTGATGCAGCATGTTGTTGCCGAACTGGTCAATGAGGCAAAACAGGCCGGGCGCACCACCTTTTTTTCCTCCCATATTCTGCCCGAGGTTCAGGCGGTTTGCGACCGCGTCGGTATTATCAGACAGGGTCGGCTCATCAAAACCGACAGTGTGCACTCTCTGATTGAGCAACAGTTCAAACGCCTTCGCCTGCACTTCACCTCTCCCCCGCCCCCCGACAGTTTCAAGCAGGAGGGCGTCACCGAAATTGCCCGCAATGAACAATGGGTCGCGTTTGAAATTGCCTCCGGCATGCCAGAATTTATGCAGCAGGCAGCTTCTTACGGCATTGAAGAACTTGAAAGCCTGCCCGTAACTCTGGACGAGATTTTCATGTCTCTTTATTCCGACCAGTCCGAAACGCCGGATCAGGATTCTATCAGGCACCAAGGGGAAAACGATGCTTAATCTGCTTGCCCACGAACTGCTTTCCCGGCGCACCGCCATGTTCGGCTGGGGCATT
>DROE01000210.1 GCA_011322005.1 Devosia sp. | reverse complement strand
CATTGACCACAACAATCTCGCCAATCTGACCGCTGGCGATGGTTTCGCGCGCATTTTGGACGAGTGGATTGTGCCGCCTATGGTGCCCGACAAGCAGTGGAACATGTGCCGAACTTGCCGCCTCCACCATGCGCTTGGCCGAGGTCACGTCCGCGGCGATAGGTTTTTCCACCAGTGTCGGGATGCCTGCCTCTATCGTAACCAGCACATTTTTCATGTGCAACTGGTTGGGCGTAGCAACGATGATGCCTTCAGGCTTTTCTCCGGCCAGAAAATCGCCAAGGTCAGCGAACCAGTTCACGCCAAGTCGTTGTGCGAAGTCTTTTGCCGCTTCTGAGGGGTCAATAATGGCACAGACACGTGCTTTTTCGGCGTTGGCGATGGCCTCGGCGTGGCGCTGGCCGATAAGACCGGCCCCCACAATGGCAATCGAACAGGGATTTTTCATTGCGATTCAGTCTTTTTCATTTTGCCCAATTCCCTATGGCGAAATGGAAAGTTCGGCCACAAACTCAAACGTATCGCTGCGGAAATAGGAGCGCGTGAACTCAACCAGTTGTCCATTTTTTAACCGCGATGCCCGCTCCATATAGACCGCCGGCTCCCCCGGTGCCGCATCGAGCAACGTCGCCTCCTTGGCCGGTAGCGCCCGTGCTCTCAATCGCTGGGTGGCGCGCACCGGGCGCGCCTGCACCCTGTCCAGCGCTTCATAAAGCGAATGAGTAATCAACTCGGCGCTGGCCAGAATGCTTGCCGGAACCGTGGCATATTCCACCGCCAGCGGAATGCCGTCGCCAATACGCAGCCGGTCCAGCCGCAGCACCTTGTCACCCGGCGTCAAGCCAAACAGCATCACTTCTTCAGGGGTCGGAAAAGCCAGGGTTTTGGCCAGCCATCTGGCGCTAGGAGCGTGGTTCTGGCTCAACATGTCTTCGGTAAAACTGGAAAGCAGGCTCAGGGGTTGCTCTATCTTTGGCAATCCATCTGACACATAGGTGCCCGAACCCCGTTTCTGGCGCAGCAAACCTTCCTTGACCAGCAGGTCGATGGCCTTGCGCACGGTAACGCGGGACAGACTGGTCGCCTCCATGATTTTGCGCTCGGCCGGAAGAGCCTCACCCTCTTCCATGTTTCCCTGATTTATCAGTCTGCGCAATGCCCCCGCCAGTTGTATATAAAGCGGTGTTGGCTCGTCAGCATCAGCACGGAAAGCCAGAATTCCGGCCCCATGCGCATCCTTGTTGCTCATGTTCCGCCCTCTTTTTCCTTTGTTGCAAACCCGGGACGCGGCAAAAGGGTCTCCGTCGGCGCTTCGCCCATTGCCAGCAGCAAAATTCCTGCCACCGGATCGATTTCAGAACCGTCCCAGACGAACTCAGGCGCAATTTCTTCGCATAAAGGCTGAAGGGTCGGCCCCAGACCCCCCGCCAGATGGACAACCCGGCCACCCGTATCCGGCTCGCCACCCCTGAACAGTGCGCGCCCCAGTTGGGCGATTTCGTTCGCAGCGGACTTCAGCAGGGCATGGGAGAACGGGTCTGCATTCTCCGCCTGTCCGGCAATCAGCGGCACCAGCGAGGCGAACTGTTTTGCAGAAGCCTTGTTATGCCATAGCACCACTTCATCCAAACTGCCGCCGGTGAT
>DROE01000209.1 GCA_011322005.1 Devosia sp. | reverse complement strand
TTGCTGAACGGCTCAAAAACCTGGATTTCCAACAGCCCCATTGCCGATGTGTTTGTGGTCTGGGCCAAATCGGACGCCCATGATGGCGCCATCCGCGGCTTTGTGCTCGACAAGGGCACAAAAGGCCTCTCCGCCCCAAAAATCGGCGGCAAACTATCCTTGCGCGCCTCAATCACCGGCGAAATCGTCATGGAAAATGTCGCGGTCGGCGAGGACGCGCTGCTGCCCCATGCTTCAGGCCTCAAGGGCCCCTTCGGCTGCCTCAACCGCGCCCGCTATGGCATTGCCTGGGGGGTGATGGGAGCGGCCGAGGATTGCTGGCTGCGCGCCCGTCAGTACGGGCTCGACCGCAAACAGTTCAACAGGCCGCTGGCTGCAACCCAGCTCTATCAGAAAAAACTCGCCGACATGCAAAGCGAAATCGCCCTTGGCCTGCTGGCTGCCCTGCAGGTGGGCCGCCTGATGGACAGGGCCGAGGCCGCCCCCGAAATGATTTCCCTCATCAAGCGCAACAATTGCGCCAAGGCACTGGATATCGCCCGGCAGGCCCGCGACATGCACGGGGGCAACGGCATCCAGATTGAATACGGGGTGATGCGCCACGCCCTCAACCTTGAAACCGTCAACACCTATGAGGGCACTCACGACGTGCATGCACTTATTCTGGGCCGGGCCCAGACCGGCATTCAGGCGTTTTTCTAGACTGTTTCATATTGGAGTTGAAACAGTCTGGCCGCGAAGAGCGGCCCGGCGCTCGTGCGCCGCGCCCGCGCAGGCCCGAGCGAAGCGAGGATACGCCGCGAGCGAAATGAACAAAGAGCGATGCCATCAAAATTCAAACGTACTAAAGGAGTGCGAACATGGCCCACGCCCTTGCGGGACTGAAAATTGTCGAACTGGCCCGGATTCTCGCCGGACCGTGGGCCGGGCAGACCCTGGCCGACCTGGGTGCCGATGTCATCAAGGTGGAAAGCCCCAAGGGCGACGACACCCGCAAGTGGGGGCCGCCCTTTGTCGAGCATGAGGGGGAAAGGTCCGCCGCCTATTTCCATTCCTGCAACCGGGGCAAACGTTCGATTGTTGCCGATTTTAGCGACCCCACTGACCTCACCCGCGTCAAAGACCTGATTGCTGAGGCCGATATCGTTATCGAGAATTTCAAGGTCGGGGGCCTGAAGAAATACGGGCTGGATTATCAAAGCCTGCGCAAGGACCATCCGACCCTCATCTATTGCTCCATCACCGGCTTCGGCCAGACCGGCCCTTACAAAAACCGGCCCGGTTATGATTTCCTCATTCAGGGCATGGCCGGGATTATGGACCTCACCGGGGAGCCCGATGGACCCCCGCAAAAAATCGGTGTCGCCTTTGCCGACATTTTTGCCGGGCTTTATTCCACCATCGCCATTCAGGCCGCTCTCCATCAGCGACAGACCACTGGACGCGGCCAGCATATCGACATCTCCTTGTTTGATTGCATGAGCGGCGTTCTGGCCAATCAGGCCATGAACTTTCTGGCCACCGGCACCTCCCCCAAACGCCTGGGCAACGCCCACCCCAATATCGTGCCCTATCAGACCTTTAACGCCAGCGATGGCGCCTTCATTCTGGCTGCCGGTAATGACGACCAGTTCGCCCGTGTCTGCGAGGTTATCGGGCTTGGCGAACTGGTGGACGACGAACGCTTTGCCACCAACGCCGCACGGGTTGAGAACCGCGAGGCGCTCGCCGCAATAATCCAGAGCGAAACCGGCAACTGGAAGTTGGCTGATCTGTTGATTGCTTTAGAAAAAAAGGGCGTGCCCGCCGGACCGATAAATTCTGTAGCCGATGTCTGCTCCGACCCGCAGTTTCTGGCCCGCCACATGCTGGTTGAAAACGAAGGCGTGCCCGGTTTGCGCACCCCCATCACCATGTCGGGCGCAGAACTCGCCCTTGGCCGCCCCTCCCCCAGGCTTGGCCAGCATGGGGACGAAATCGCTGCGGAACTCAAAAACAAAACATAGGGTTGAGACCCTATCCCTTGACCCCGCCCTCGGTGAGGCCCGCCACCAGATAGCGCTGGGCCAGAAGGAACACGAAAGTTATCGGCAGGCCGGACAGGATTGCCGCGGCGGCAAAATCCCCCCACAGATAGCG
>DROE01000208.1 GCA_011322005.1 Devosia sp. | reverse complement strand
TATGTTCCGATACCCCACCATCGGAATGCCTGATAGACTCGGAAATCCCCAACAAATTGATTTTGTTGGGGATTTTTTCTAGAAGAGCTGTATCTGTTCAGGTTCATCCGGTTTTTTCTTGACTTCGCGGGTACCGAAATACTCTCGCGTCATTGCATATTGCTTGTCGGTCACGAGGAAAAATGCGACGTCGGCACCCTTGGGAATTTGCGGGCGCAGGCGATGGATACAGGCATCGGCCGCGGCCTTGGTGGGAAAGTGGCGCACATAAAGCGAATTCTGCAACTGGTGAAAATTCTGGGTAAGCAGGCACTTGCGGAACACGGTGTAATCGTGCCGCGCCTCGGACGTGGTCATGGGGCAATCATAAACGGTAATCAACCACATGATTCGCCATCCGTTGACACCCATGTTCAGAAGGCCGGCAACGCCAGTGTGTCAGCCCGCCCATCAAGGATACGACAGAAACTATCCACCGTTGCCTCCACCGCGCCGTTCAGGCGGTATTCGCCGTCATTCATGGGCACCTGGTGAGTGATGAATGCCAGCAACTCCTGTTTCCCCTTGCCGTTCAATGGTTGTTCCAGAGTCTCTTCTCCCATTGCCGCAACATGGCATTCGACCAGATACCGGTAAGGCTCAATGAAATCATCAGCCAGATTGAAAGGGTTTTCGCTGCTGCGATGACCCAGGCCAAGACCAAGGTTGAGTCCCATGCAGGCCAGTTGCCGGGCGATTACGGCCCTCAGCACGGCATAGCCGAAGTTGAGGCGACTGTTGATGTCGTCGTCCGCGCCCTGTTTTTCACGCCGGAACCGACCCTCGAACAGATGTTTCCAGTAATGGCGCGCCGCTTGCCCTTCAAGATGGCCGGCATCTCCTGGCTCGACCCTCTGGCTGAGCCGTTCCAGATAGAGCGCGCCTTTTCGACCCAGCGCCCGCAAGGTGGCCGCTTCGCTTCGGATGCGTGCCCGAATGATCTGGCACCACAACCGAGGCGGTTGATCGCTCGCCTCCATCCGTATCTGGCGACGCAAGCGCTGGCTCTGTCGAGCATGGGACTTGAGGGGATGGAGCTGGGCGCTGGGCTGGTGCCGGGCATCGGTCAATATCACCACGGCGCCGGCTTCAGCGAGGGTTTGCAGCGCACTGACGCTGAGGTTGATGACAGGGTGGTGGAGGCAGAGCACGTCGATGTCTTCCGGCAGCACAAAAGCGGGTGGATGCTCATCGCGTTCGATGCGCAGCCGGCCTGTGTCAATCTTTAGGCGTGCCGGGTGCTCTATCACCAGAATGTGATGCTCCGCCATGATGTTTTTATGTCTCCAATCTTAGGCGTAGCAACCCTTTTCCACTCACTTTTCTAAGTGATTTGGGTTGAGTGTCAAAAAACGATGCCAAGAATATCATTCCATTACTTTCTGCCTTAAAGCTGTTAACAATGTAACGCTTGCCATCTTTTTCGTCGATGACCGTGTCACCTTTGAAGTATCGTGCTGCATCTCCAGGTCGTGGTTGTTTTAGGAATTCCGGAATTTTTAGTAAACACACCTTTTTAAGCTTGCCATGTTCGGTGTATACATCGATACAGGCGTAACCATCGTGAACTACACGTTTGGTATGTTCGCCTTGTCGACTGTAGTGAGTAATAATGGTCGCGCCGTCCAGCTTAAGAAAACCTTTATCTCCTGATTTCTTAAAGCAACGGACTTTGTGGATTCGCGTCCTATATCTGGGGTATGCCACAGGTTCTGTAAGGGCTTGTTTCGGGTTTTTCCCTTCAGCGATGCGTAGATTGAAAGCTTCGATTACGATCTGACGGACTTCCGGACTGACGATGGTCGAAAGGTTGGCGCGGGTTCTATCTTCGTTGTTCTTACTGTCAGCCAGGTCAGACAACCAGCAGCGAAGGGTAAGGCGCCATTGATCACTTTGTTTATCATGGGCGGCGCCATATGCGGTGTCTTTGAAGAACCGCCCATTGGGCAGCCGGTCGGGCTTGTGGGTCAGATTGCAGTTATGCACCAGTTCCAGCGCAACCTCCCGGACATTTCGCAATGGCGGTTCGACGCGCCAATCACGGCGCTTTTTTTCGCCCCGGCGTATCGCTTCGGTTTCTTCGATATAACGCCGTGCCATTTTCTGGTAGAGGCCGCGCGAGGTCAGCGCGATGCTCAATGCATCGATCAGGTGGTGGCGGTGGTCGATACGTTTGTCGATGCGCCGTTCGGTACGATCTGCCTTTTCACTGAGAAGCCTGCCTTCCCACTGATTGTGGAAGCGGTCGAAGTCTTCTTTCGAAACGGGTTTCCCATCGGTATCGAAAACCCGGTAGCCCTCTTCGTAACGTACTTCGGGTATCACGGTCTCCAGTCGCCAGGCGGCGCGCAGGCCAGCCGTCATCTCGCCACGGGAGGCGAAAACATTGGCGCAGATGCTGTTCACCCAGGTGGTGGCTGCTTTTGCGATCCAGGAACTCTGGTGCAACTGCCGGTCGGCAAAGCCCGCAATGGACTCGTCGTTCATCACCTCTTCGGCGTGGTCTTTCAGGATAAGCAATCGGGCCTTGCGGAAATAGGCCATCGCCAGCGGACGGTCTTTTCGGTAGCACTTCTTACCCAGCTCCTCGAAGCGGCGGGCACGTCCTTCGATTTGGACCCAGCGCTGCGGGTCATCCCCCCAGGCCTGCCACGGTGTGCGATCGCCCTTGGCGCTGTTGCATTCACGATGCGCCAGCACCAGTTCGCTGCGCTTGCGTCCCACTTGGGTCAGACTGCGCGGCAGGATGTGCTCGAAGTGGGTTGCGGCGCCGTCGAGCGCTTCGTGTAGACCGATCTTGCGCTCGCAATAAGGGCAGTTTTCCTCCTGCTCTTCCCAAAGTTGATACCGCAAGATTTTGGTGCCGGTAGGGATGGCACCGGCTTTGCCGATTTTTTGCGCCACCTGCTTGCGCCGCTTCTGGTTGGCCGCAGCCCGTTTTTCCCATTCGTTGCGTCGCTCGGGGCCGGCGCCGAGTTCGCGGGCGGTTTCGATGATGATTTCATCAGGCGGCGCACGCAGTTGCTCGATGCACTGATTGACCACCCGGCGCAGCTCACGCAGCGCGCCATCGACCACATCATTACCGGTCTTTGGGGCCGCGGGTAATGTGGGTCCGAGGTTGGTTTTTTCGAAATGTTCGGGGTAGCAATTGCGGGCAGCGGCATCTTCATCGATACGTGGATTGTCACCTGGATCCGTTGCCCATTCGGGTGATCGCATCCAGCCAGCTAGCCGTTTGAGTGCCTTGATCGAGTACGCGCTGCGCCCACCATCGAACCCCATTTTGCTGAGGCGGTCGAATTTGTCACAGGCTCGTAGCTGGTCGATAAAGTCGATCATCTCGCGGCTGAATCGACGCATGTCCTCCCGCTTATAACCCTTGGCATTGGCTTTGCGGATATGCCTGTGCCAGTCGTCACTGTCGAGCTGTTCGGGCGACCCCAGATCAGCCAGAAAGTTGATTACCTGTATCTGCGTGCGTTCGTCGAGTGCCTGCCATTGAGTCAGCAGCCCCAGTTTCTGAAAGACTTTCAAGGTCGTATTGCCCTTGATTTCCTCGCGGCTGCTGCGATCAAGGTTGAGCCCGCGCGTGTCGGGGCGTGGGCAGCCGGCGTCTTCCAGGGCCTTGTAGATCTTTTTGAAGGTAACGGTGCCATCGGCTCGCAGTTCATCTGGATCATTGAGCAGGCGCCTGATTTCGGCCTTCTGCTCTGGGCTCAACCCGATGGCACGCTTGCCCATGCCCCAGCGCAGATCGCCAAGGGTCTTTTCGACGCGAAACGCCTGCGCGGCCGGTTGTGCCCGTGGCGCCCGAGGCAGGTTGGGCTCCAACGGGCAGTTGCCGACCATGGGCGCGGGCGATTTGAGTGGACGCTGAAAAAAGATTGCCTTGCGGAAGTGTTCCTTGATCGGGCGTCCCTTGTGCCTTTCGTTGAGCACCGGATGGTGCTGTACCTGGGTCTGCCAGATTTGTTCGAACTCGTCTTCCACCATGGAGCGCAAGGCGTAGAGGTCATCGACATCTTCTCGCCCCAGCTTCATTCGGGTCGGTAGCCCCAATTCCCTGTGCCTGAAATGCAGATATTCGCCGAGCGTGACCCGCTCCACCTGACGTTGGCGAGCCAACTCCGCCATGGCTTCTGCCAGCTTGCCAGAGCCTGTTTTCACTACACCGGCTTCGCTGTCTTTTTTGACCGTACGGAATTCACCCTTGTAACCGCGCCGCTTGGCCAGCCTCAAGAGCACGCGCAGCAGATCGTCCAGTTCAACGCGCTCGCGCGCGGCCCGCGCGCGCAAGGCGCTAAAGCCGGGTCCGGGGTGGGGTGGTATCTGTTTGGGGTCGAGACCCAACAGTGGTGCCAGATGGGCGATGTGCCGCTGGCGACGGGCGCGGCGGTCGATCTGACGGCGTTGTTGACGTGCCAGGCGGCGGGCAACTTTTTTAGGTTTTAGGCCAGCCTGACCTTTTTCCAGTGGCTCTTGAAAGATACGGACAGCGTGCCATGGAGCGCCCAACGGGCTGCCCTGTTCGTCCAACTCCAGGGCGACAGCCCCGATGGAGGCTGTGCCCAGATCGATTCCCAATCGATAATGCATTTCCCCTTGCCCTCCCCACGGATATTGCTATGATGTGAATCGTATCAGGTATTCCGATGGTGGGGACTATCGGCAACAAGACAAAGCGCTTCGGCGCTGAAGTCACCGATACAAAGCGGCTGCTTCGGCGGCCGCTTTTCATTTTGGTATCAACATTGAAAAGCCCCAGCGGACGCAAGCAGCCGTTCGAGTTCAGCCTGCACCCTCTTCTTGTCACTGAACAGCGAGCAAAAGAGGGTCACACAACACTCGTGTTTCTTGGAGCCCGTTTCTCGCCGATCGCATAGCCTCGGCTTTTGAACATACTCGATCAAGAATCTTGGTTGTTCCCCAGGCTCTTTATCCAATGAAAGACGTAAAATTGCTGTGTCAGCTTATAAATTCAGCCATTTTCCACAAGAACCTTGAGAATAGTTTTTAGCACTCTCAGTGTTCATACCGCCTCCAATTAGGGAACAGCTCGCATAACCCAGCTTCACTTTCGGGTCTATCGATAATCTGAAATCTAGATAG
>DROE01000207.1 GCA_011322005.1 Devosia sp. | reverse complement strand
GGGCAAAATCAACAGCGCCCGAAGGGTTTGAAATAAAGCGCCCGTCTGATGGCAGATCGTTGCTCGAAAAAGTGAAAACCTTCCCTTGCTCACGATTTGCTTCATCTGAACACTTTCTTTCAAACAGAATTGCATGAGATTAATGGGTCCTGACCCTAGGGACGTTCCCTCAGGTCGGGGGGCAGCGCCTCTTCAGTCAACGCCGCAATTGCCTCATCCACGCTCAAAACTGTTTGCCCCTGCGCTCCAAGGCGGCGCACAGAGACAGTGCCCTCCTCCGCCTCGCGCTTGCCGATGACAAAAATTGCCGGAACCTTGGCCACTGAATGCTCGCGCACCTTGTAATTGATTTTTTCGTTGCGGAAATCGGTCTCGACCCTGAGGCCGGCAGCTTTCATCTTGTCAACCACTTCTGTGGCGAAATCATCGGCGTCGGAGACAATGGTTGCAACAACGCACTGCACCGGGGCCAGCCACATGGGCATACGGCCTGCATGGTTTTCGATGAGAATGCCGATAAAACGCTCCAGCGTGCCAAGTATGGCCCGATGCAGCATCACCGGGCGCTGGCGTGAGCTGTCCTCGGCGATGTAAGAAGCGTCCAGCCGCTCGGGCAGCACAAAATCCAACTGCAATGTGCCGCACTGCCAGGAACGGCCGATAGCATCCTTGAGATGAAACTCCAGCTTGGGACCATAAAACGCCCCCTCCCCTTCAGCAATTTCAAACTCGCGGCCGGTGGCCCGAAGCGCACCGCCAAGACCGTTCTCCGCGCGGTCCCAGACCTCGTCGCTTCCGGCGCGCACATCGGGACGGGTGGCCAGCAGGATTTTGACCTCCGTAAAGCCCAAATCCGCATAGATGGAATCCAGCAAATCGCAAAAGGCTTCGGTTTCCGACTGCACCTGATCTTCGCGGCAGAACACATGCCCATCGTCCTGGGTCATCTGGCGGACCCGCATCAGACCGTGCAGCGCCCCGTGAGCCTCGTTGCGATGGCAGCAGCCAAACTCGGCATAGCGCAGGGGCAGGTCGCGGTAGGATTTAATCCCCTGTTTGAAAATCTGCACGTGTGCGGGACAGTTCATCGGCTTGAGCGCCATCAGCTTGGCGTCACCCGAGAGCACCGGCACGTCGTCTTCCAAGGAAGGGATTTCATCGGGCACCACGAACATTGAATCGCGGAACTTGGCCCAGTGGCCCGACTGCTCCCAGAGTTTGACGTCCAGAATTTCCGGCGTTTTGATTTCCCTGTAACCCGAGGCGTTCACCTTGCGCCTGATGTATTGTTCCATGGCGTTATAGATGACAAAACCGTTGGGGTGCCAGAACACGCTGCCCATGGCCTCCTCCTGGAGATGGAACAGGTCCATCTCCCGGCCCAGCTTGCGATGGTCGCGCTTTTCCGCTTCTTCAAGCATATGCAGGTGTTCGGCCAGTTGCTCCTTCTTGGCCCAGGCGGTGCCATAGATGCGGCTGAGCACAGGGTTGTTGCTGTCACCGCGCCAGTAGGCCCCGGCGACCTTGGTCAGCTTGAAGGCCTGGCCCACATCGCGGGTTGTGCGCATATGCGGGCCCCGGCATACATCAAACCACTGGCCCTGCTTGTAGATTTTGAGGTCTTCACCGGCGGCCACCGCATCAATCAGCTCGATTTTGAACTTTTCGCCCTTGGCGGCAAACACCCGCTTGGCTTCTTCCCGGCTCCACACTTCCTTGGTGAAAGCAGCACCGCGCTGGATGATTTCACCCATCTTTTTTTCGATGATACGCAAATCCTCGATGGAAAAAGGTTCTTCGCGGGAAAAATCATAGTAGAATCCGTTTTCGATAACCGGTCCGATGGTCACCTGCGTGTCGGGCCAAAGTTCCTGCACGGCTTCGGCCATCACATGGGCCGCGTCGTGACGGATGAGTTCGAGCGCCGCCTCGTCGTCGCGCAGCACGAACTCTATATTGTCGCCGTCCCCGAGTTCATCGGCAAGGTCGCACAATTGGCCATTGACACGCATGGCAACGGTCTTTTTGGCCAGCGATTTGGAGATTGAGTCAACAATGGTGGTGCCGGTGGTGCCAACTGCAAAGTCGCGCGTTGCACCATCGGGAAATTTCACCGTAATCATTGTCCTGTCTCCGTTACAAAAGGGAAGCGCTCAAAAGCCGGGAGAAGTCCCGGCCAGGCACGCTTCGTTAACACCAAAAGACAACTATTTCCAGCGCCCGTAGGTCCAGGGCAGATACCAGCGCGCGTTTTGCGGCTTTTCCTCTGGAACCGGGTCATAACCGTGGCTTCCACCGGGACGACAGCGAAAAAGTCGGGCTGCCCCCATCCACCCTCCGGCCCAGAAACCAAAACGCCAGATTGCATCGCGGGTGAACTCCGAACAGGTGGGCAGATGGCGGCACGCGCGCCCGGCAATGGCGGAAAGCGTGTAGCGGTAGATGGTAATCAGACCCACCGCGACAAGTTTGAACGGCAGGTCCAAAAGGAAACCCAGTCGGCGCAACAGCTCCATCAGGTGGCTACCGGGGCAGAGATTTTATCAAGAGCCTCAACAACCGCGTTGAACACCAGCATCACCGAGGCGTGCCGGGGGGCAAAGTCCCGCACCGGCTCCAGATATTTTATATCTGCCCATTTGCCGGTCGGAGGGGGGCCGTTTTCCTTGAGCATTGCCTCGACCTGATGGCGCAGGGTGCGCAATTCATCAGGCGTCGAGCCCACAATATGTTCGGCCATAATCGAGGCCGCGGTCTGTCCCAGCGCGCAGGCGTTGACCTCCTGCCCGTATTCGGACACTTTCCCGTCGCCCATTTTTATATCCACCTCGACCACCGAGCCGCAGATGCGCGAGGCGCGCCGGGCGCTGGCGTCAGGTGATTTCAAGCGGTTTTCAGGGGACAGCCGCCCCGCAATTCTGATAATTTCCCGGGAATAAAGGTCAGACAGTTCCATCAGGCTCACATTTTTGTTTGCTTGGCGTTTGCTCAACCTCGCCCTATATAGGGGGACTGGAACAAAATGTCAGGGCCGATATATCCCTGCCCGACGCGGAGCGCGACGATGGACGCATGTTTGAACAAAAACTCCAAGGCGGAAATCGCTTCGGTTGCGCCAGTGCGTCCTTCCCCCGAAGAGGTGGAAGCGGCGGTCAAAACGCTCATCGCCTGGGCCGGTGACAACCCCGAACGCGAAGGCATGTCCGAAACCCCTGCCCGGGTGGCAAAATCCTATCAGGAATTGTTCGCGGGTTACGAGCAGTGT
Source organism: Devosia sp. (assembly GCA_011322005.1). Classification (GTDB taxonomy): domain Bacteria; phylum Pseudomonadota; class Alphaproteobacteria; order Rhizobiales; family Devosiaceae; genus DROE01. Next base: position 3,910 of record DROE01000207.1, on the reverse strand, counting down.
CCGCGCAAAATTCTGGGCAAGGTCTTTACCGAAATTGGCGGTTATGACGACATCGTTCTGGTCAAGGATATTCCTTTTTACAGCCATTGCGAACACCATATGGTGCCGTTTTTCGGGCATGTTCACATCGCCTATCTTCCCCTCGAGGGCGTGGTGGGACTGTCCAAACTGGTGCGCCTGACCAATGTTTTTGCCCGGCGTTTCCAGACTCAGGAAAACCTCACCGCCCAGATAACGGACTCCATCAACGAGCACCTGAACCCTCGGGGCGTTGCCGTGCTGATTGAAGCGGAACATATGTGCATGTCCATGCGCGGGGTGCGCACCCCCGGCGCAACAACCGTCACCCAGCGCTTCAGCGGTGTTTTTGCCGATGATTCATCCGAGCGTGACCGTTTTTTTGCCATGGTGCACCAGAAATAGCCGGAGCAGAACATGGCCGAAAGGTTCAAGACGCCAAGCGGTTTGAGCACGGAACAGCGCGAAAACGGGACCGATTTTGCGCCTGTCTTTGACGAGACAGGGCTTATTCTGGCAATCGCCGCCGAGGCCGCCAGCAACGAGGTGCTGATGGTTGCCTATATGAACAAGGAGGCGCTGGCGCTGACGCTTGATACCGGTATTGTTCACTATTATTCGCGCTCGCGCAGAAGCCTGTGGAAAAAGGGCGAGACCTCCGGCGAAACCCAGAAACTCATTGAAATGCGCACCGATTGCGACCAGGACGTGCTGTTGCTCAAGGTCGAGCAGATGGGTCGCGGTGCGGCCTGTCACACCGGCAACAAAAGCTGCTTTTTTCGCAAAGTTGTGAGCAAAAAAGGCGATGTTTCGCTGGTCCGGGACGCAAATCCCCCACTGTTTGACCCGGGTGAAGTTTACAAAAGCTGAGGGATGGTGAATTTGCCCATCCTGGAAACAAACAAGAAAAATGTCAAAGCCTTCTACGACCTGATGTTCAACCAGTGCAAGCCGCGACAAGCCATCGAGCTTTATGCGGGTGCTGAGTATGTCCAGCACAATCCCCACGTGGCCGACGGCAAGGAAAACTTCATCGCCTATTTCGAAAAGATGGCGCGGGAATATCCGGGAAAATCCGTGAGTTTCAAGCGGGTTGTCGCTGAAGGAAACCTTGTGGTTTTGCACTGTCACCAGAGCTGGCCGGGCGACGGGGACTATGCCGGCATCGACATTTTCCGTCTTGATGACGGAGGAAAAATCGTTGAGCATTGGGATGTATTGCAGGAAGTTCCTGCCACAAGTGCCCATGACAACACGATGTTTTAGCCCTCTCTACCTACGCCTGAGCATACGTTCCGCCAGCGAGGGCAATATCAAACCAAAAAGAAAACCCCCGATATGGGCCTGCCAGGCAATCTGGGAGGGGCTGGCGGCGACAAAATAGTCATAGACCGGTATCGCCAGATTTATGCCCAGCCAGAAAAAGGTAAAGGTCCGGGTGCGAACATTGCTCCACATTTCGCCCATGCCCGCCAGTTTGGGGGCGTACAATGTCACCTCGCCGGTTCCGGGGTTTCGTACCGCCTGTGCGGGCTCAAAAATAAAGCGCATGGCAGCGCCGGTCAGCCCGGCAACTCCTCCCGATGCGCCAATCAGAATGTGAATGTCGTTGAGTTGCAACACAGCGTAGAACAGCGCGCCCGCAACACTGCTCACCAGAAACATTGCAACCATCACCACCCCGCCATAGCGCCGGGCAACGGGCGTTGCAAAAATGGCCAGCCAGGCAACGTTCAGCAACACATGGGCCCAGCTTCCGTGCAAAAAGGCATGGGTAACCGGCGTCCACAGCAGCGGCAGCATTCCACCCGGAAGGCTGGCGGCGTCAACCAGCCGGACGGGCAAAAATCCAAGCCAGATCAACAGGTTCAATTTGCCATCCGCGTCGAGCGCAAACTCGTAAGCGGCAAAAATCACAACCATGAGCAGTACCAGAATGGCGACGCTCCCCGGCAACAGAAAAACCGGCTCGCGACCATCATCTTCTTTTGGGCGGGCCTGGGGGCGGTTATCCACAATTTTACTCCTTATCTGGCGCGAGTTTTGCCCCACTCCCCCGATCTTTTCAACAGCAAGCGCACCCGTTAACCTTAACCAATGTTTAATGGCGCTTTTTGCCCGGGCTTTTGACAAAATAACCGGCACAACCAGAAGGGACATCCGAAACGAATGAAACCAGTTTCGGGGCACAAAAATTTTACGGGGCAGATATGCAGTTGGAATCGACGAGAATTCTTTTTTCATACTGGAACAATCTGCGCGGCGCACGCAGCGCACCGGAGCGTCGCAATGTCGACCCGACAAAGATTCGCAGCGCATTGTCGAACACGTTTATCCTTGAGGCTGACCAGGGCCGGGACTTTTCTTTTCGCCTCGCAGGCTCGCATCTGTGCTCCGCATATTGCCGGGAACTCAAGGGCCGTGCATTCATGGGCCTCTGGCAGCTCAGAGACCGGGACGCGGTTTCCACCCTCATAAAGGCTGTGACAGAGGACCATGCCGCCGCTCTCATCACTTTTGAAGGCACCAGTTCATCCAACAAGAAGGTGTCGTTTGAGACCGTCCTTCTGCCCTTGCGCCACAACGGCGCTTCCAACAATCGCATTCTGGGCGGCCTCAGCGCGAAAGATGAACCCTACTGGTTCGGAACGCAGCCTATTCTTGAACAACGCATCACCGGCTTGCGCCTGATCTGGCCCGATGACCTCGTCGGCGAGGACGGGTTCGGCGAGAACCCACATCATATGCAACGGGACGTGGTGTTTGGGGAAAGTTCCGCTGCTGCTTCCGTTCCGGTCAAGGTTCACGGGGTGGACGGGCGGCGCTATGCGCACCTTTCGGTCATTGACGGGGGAAGAAACTAGACCTTCGCCTCCCCCCTTACCTATGGTTAACCAAAGCTCGCTATTCTGAACGACAGCGCAACATATCACCCCGGAAACCGGGCATGCTAAAAGAAAACGCGATTGCCAAACTCAGAGCGGATGCCGCTATCAATCCGATAGAAGGCCCACGGTTTCAGCGCGTAAAAATATCCGTGCTTGGCCGCTACATGCTTTGCGACAAACGTGAATTCCCCTGCCACGTAACCGAGATGTCTCCTGGTGACGCCGTAATTATCGCCCCTGTTTCAGGCGAGGCGGGCGAGAGGGTTATTGCCTATGTGGACCATATCGGGCGCATAGAGGGACTGATAAGCGAGGTGGTTGAGGGCGGATTTGAGGTGAGCCTGCAGGCATCACCCCGCAAACGCGACAAGATGGCGGCCCAACTGACCTGGCTCACCAACAAGGATGAACTTGACCTGCCTGAAGACCGGCGGCACGACCGGCTGGTGCCGGATAACCGGCATTCGCAGATCGTACTGGAAGACGGGCGCAAATATGATTGCAAGATCGTCGATATTTCCCTGTCCGGTGCTGCTATCGACCTGGAGGTGCGCCCGGCCATCGGCACCCCCATTTCCCTGGGCCGCATGCGCGCCCGGGTGGTTCGGCATTTCCCCTACGGGGTGGGTGTTGAATTTACTTCTACCCAGAAAATGCTCTCGATCGTTCAGCAGAATTTGCGCGTCAACTAGGGGCCAGGACCAAGAGTTCCCGGCAAACTCCCGAACACATCAAGCAGCCAGGTGACAACCGCTTCAATGCGCGCCAGTTTTCGCATGTCAGGCTGATGGAGCAGTTTCAGGGTGCGCACGAATTCCGGCTGCTTGCCGGAAATCCGCGTTATGTCACTTTTTCCTGCAGCCAGAAAATCGGGAACTATACCCTTACCCACGCCGGTACGTATCGCCTGAAGCACAAAACTGGCGTCATTGGCCCGAAGGCACACCCTGTGCCCCTCCCCTTGCATTCTTTTTAGCCATTCCTCTGGCTCAAAGTGATTATAG
>DROE01000206.1 GCA_011322005.1 Devosia sp. | reverse complement strand
GCGCAGCGGGCGCTCAACACCGACATCAATGATGCAACCATTCGCATTCTGACCCGGCACGGTTGTGAGGTGGTGGTGGCAAAGGGCGCGGGTTGTTGCGGGGCGCTGACCCATCATATGGGCAAGAGCGAGGAAAGCCACGCCACCGCCGCCAAGAATATCAATGCCTGGATTTCCGAGATGGACGGGAACGGGCTCGAGGCCATTGTCATCAATACTTCGGGCTGTGGCACCACGGTCAAGGACTATGGCCATATGTTCAAGAATACGGCCCTCGAACAGGAGGCGGTGCGGGTTTCGGCCATCGCCAAAGACATATCAGAAGTGATGATGGATGTGGGGCTGAGCGATGCTGACAAGGCCAAGGGATTAAAGGTCGCCTATCACGCGGCGTGCTCGCTTCAGCACGGCCAGCAGGTTACCACCCACCCCAAGACGTTACTCAAGAATGCCGGGTTTGAGGTAGTGGAACCGGCGGAATCTCACCTTTGTTGCGGCTCGGCCGGCACCTACAATCTGATGCAGCCCGAACTGTCGGGCAAACTTAAACGGCGCAAGATTGCCCGTCTTGAGGCAACGACCCCCGAAGTGATCGCCACCGGAAATATCGGTTGCATGTTGCAGATCGGCTCGGGCACCGGGGTGCCTGTAGTCCACACCATCGAGTTGCTTGACTGGGCCACCGGCGGACCAACCCCGCCTGCGCTCAAAAACGTTGCAGATGGCGCCCGGGCGTCGCGCGAAAGGGAGATGGCATGATCTCCCGTATGCTCAGAATTTCAAATTCCTCGTTTCAGTTCGGGAGCATGATCCTGAACGGAAACGAAGATAGAGGCTGCCAGATGCAGTCCGAACCAGCGCGCTATTCAAGTGCGTTTATCGGCCGTTTTCGGCCATCAGGGTCGCGCAGAAGTTCATCTTTTGCAACGGCTGTACTGTTGTCGGGAGTAAACGGCAGTACGATTTCCACTCAAAGGAGGAAAAATCCATGACTAAAAAAACAAACAGACGCGACTTCTTGCGTAAAACCGCCGTCGGTGGTGCAGCAGCGGCGGGTACACTTGCGGCCCCTTCCATTGCCACAGCCGCCGGCGACACCATCACCTGGAAGTTGCAGACTTCCTGGCCCGGCGGCATTGGTCTTCAGATTTTCAAGGACTGGTGCAACTCCATCGAGGAAAAAACCGACGGACAGCTCAAGTTCATCCCCTTCGGTGCCAAGGATGTGGTGGGTGATTTCCAGCTTTTTGATGCTGTGAAAAACGGGGTTATCGATGCCATGAACCCGTTCACCCTTTACTGGGCCGGCCGGATTCCGGCTTCTGTGTTCCTGAGTTCCTATCCCATGGGCCTGCGCAATCCTCACGAATGGGATGTGTTCTATTATGGTCTGGGTGGACTTGAGATTGCCCGCGAACTGTTTGCAGCCGAAGGCATGTATTATGTTGGTCCCGTTCAGCACGGCCCCAACATCATCCATTCCAAGGTTCCAATTCGTTCGGTGGATGATTTCCGTGGTCGCAAAATGCGCCTGCCCGGTGGCATGGTTGCCGAAGTGTTCCAGGAACTGGGTGCAAAAACCACCCTGCTCCCGGGTTCGGAAATCTTCCCGGCCCTGGAAAAAGGCACCATTGACGTGGCCGACTATGTGGGCCCTGCCATCAACCTGGCTCTGGGGTTCGATCAGGTTACCGACTATATCTCCATGGGCCCTCCGGGCATGATGTCGGTCTATCAGCCGGTTGACCTCATGGATATAACCGTTGGCATGAAATCCTGGAACGACCTGCCTGAGAACCTGAAAAAGTTTGTGGAAAGCGAAGTGCACGTTTATTCCGATTTGCATCACGCCAAGATTCAGGCCGCCGATCAGCAAGCCTGGAAAAAGTTTGAGGAAGCTGGCACCGAAGTGACACGCCTGAGCGCCGATGATGTGGAGGTTATCACGGAAATCGCGGTGCAACGCTGGTACGCGTGGGCAAACAAAGATGCCGCCGCTGCCAAGATCTTCCAGATTCAGCTTGATTACATGATGTCCGGTTCGCTGGGTTATGTGACGCCTGAAATGATTGAAGGCATGGAAATCACCGTTTAGATTTCCCGCTTCACAAAAACCGCCGCCCGGCGAATTGTTGCCGGGCGGCGCACCAGTTCAGTTTTTACACCAGAAACAATGGTCGCGAAGGGAGGGAATGCGATGCCTAGCATTGGTTTCGTTTTACCACACTGGCTTTACTGGGCGGGACTAGTCGTTTTTCCGCTCGTGGCCATGTATCTATCAAGGCAGAAACAACCCGAACCTGGCTCCAGATCCATGGGCATTGCCTATTTCATCTGGGCGGTGGGGGGGTTTTTCGGCTTTCACCGCCTGTATCTCAAGAACAAATGGGGTGTGCTTTACTGGCCCCTGTTCGGCCTGATTCTGTTTGCCTCCTCGGGAGAGCGGGAGGCGCGCATAGCGTTCTCGGATGCCAATGGAGCAATTAGCGCCATCCAGTCCAGTACCGAACGCACACAGCGCACCATCGACAAGGCGACGGAAGAGCTGGAGACCGCTCGGGCCCGTCTGGCTGAAATCGGCACCGCAGAAGAGGAGCAGTCGGCCCGTGACAGGGTGCAGCGCACCATCGAGAGGCAAACCGAACGCCTGGAAGGCGCCGAAGTCAAGCTGACTGAACTCGCAGAGGAGCAGGTCACTCTTGAACCCAGACTTCGGGAAGCAACGGACAATCGCCAGAAATGGTCGAGGGTCGCCTTCACGGCCTTTCTGGCTATCGTTGCCTTCATGCTGGTTGATCTTTTTTTGATCCCCTCAATGCTGAAAAAGGCGCGGGAGTATCTCAAGACCAGACCGGATGGAAAAGTTGAGCGCGAAATTCTGGCGGACGACGCCGAACACGTGGGCAAAGGACTTGCCGGAGTGATTGACAGGATTTCCCTGTTTACCGGCGAGTTTGTTGCCCTGTGGTCGGTGATTGCGGTGTTTGTCTACTATTACGAAGTGATCGTGCGCTATGTGTTCAACTCGCCCACCAACTGGGCCCATGAGGGCATGTTCCTGATGTTTGGCATGCAATACCTTATTGCGGGGTCCTATGCCATGCTGACGGAAAGCCATGTGAGGGTAGATATTTTCTATGCCAGTTTCTCAGACCGTGGCAAAGCAATTACCAACCTTCTGACGTCAGTATTTTTCTTCATCTTTGCCGGAACGCTCATCTGGACGGGCTGGATATTTGCCATGGATTCGGTTGGGCAGAACGAAGTTTCGTTCACCGAATGGGGCATCCAGTACTGGCCGGTGAAGCTGGTTATCGTGCTTGGCGGGGTGCTGCTTCTTCTGCAGGGCCTGTCCAAAATTTCAAAGGATATCGCACTTGTGATCGCTCCAAGAGTTCCAGAACAGGAGGCCACCAATGGGTCTTGAAATTGAAATTGGCTGGCTGACCCTGCTCATGTTCGGCACCCTTCTGGTGTTGCTCATGGCAGGTCTGCCCCTGGCCTTTGTAACCGGCGGGCTGGCGGTTGTGTTCCTGTTCATTCTTGGCGACATGGACACGCTCAACATCGTGCCAAGCCGCATCTTCCCGCTGATGACCGACTATCAGCTCTCGGCCATTCCGCTATTCATCTTCATGGCGGCGATGCTCGAGCGGGCGGGCATCATCAACGACATGTTCTCGGTGATCTACAAACTGCTGGGCGGTCTCAAAGGCGGGCTGGCGTCAGCCACAATCATCGCGTCCACCATCCTTGCGGCCATGGTCGGAGTTATCGGGGCGGCGGTTGTGACCATGGGCATCATTGCCCTGCCCGCCATGCTGGCACGCAAATACGACACCAAAATCGCCATGGGTTCGATCATGGCCGGTGGCACGCTGGGCATTTTAATCCCTCCCTCGATCCTTGCCATCATCTATGCGGTGGTTGCCGATCAGTCGGTGGGTGAACTCTTTGTCGGTGCGGTGATTCCGGGGCTGATGCTCTCGGGCATGTATATTATCTATGTGACCGTGCGTTCCTACATCAATCCCAAACTGGGCCCCCCCATTCCGGTTGATGAGCGCATTTCGGTGAGGGAAAAATTCCGCCTGATGCGCAAGATGGCCGCGCCGATCATGCTCATCCTTGTGGTGTTCTCGACCCTGTTCTCGGGCGCTGCAACGCCGGTGGAAGCTGCCGGTATCGGCACCTTCGGTTCGTTCATTGTGGCCGCCCTGCACGGGCAGCTGGACTGGCGCACCGTGCGCGAGGCCTGCATTACCACGCTGAAGGCTTCTTCGATGGTCATCTGGATCATGTTCGGCGCCACCATCTTTGTGGGGCTTTATGTGCTGGAGGGGGGACAGCAGTTTGTCACAGGTGCACTGGATGCAACCGGACTTGGCCCCTGGGGCATACTCATCCTGATGATGATTATCCTGATCGTGCTGGGCATGTTCCTTGACTGGGTCGGCATTCTTCTGCTTGCGGTGCCGATCTTTGTGCCCATCATCAAGGATCTTGGTTTTGATCCACTTTGGTTCGGGGTGCTTTATCTGGTGAACATGCAGATGAGTTTCCTGTCCCCGCCCTTTGGTTATGCGCTGTTTTATCTGAGGGGCGTGGCACCCAAGGAAATCCCGATGTCGGATATTTTCAAGTCGGCGTTACCCTTTCTGGCCATTCAGTTGCTGGGGCTCATTCTCCTTATGATCTTCCCGCAATTGATCTTGTGGCTGCCCAACATCGTTTACGGGTAGAGCGCTCTGTTACGGAAGGAAAAACGCCTCGCTGGTTCATTCAGCGGGGCGTTTTGGTAACCGACATAAAAAAGGGACCGGGAAGCGCCGCCCCCCCAACTCCCGGTCTGGTGATCTGAACCTGCCATCAGCCGGCGCGCAGCGGCGAAATGCGAATTTCAACCCGGCGGTTCTGCGCTTTGCCGGCGTCGGTTGCGTTGCTGGCAATCGGGTCACTTTCACCCTTGCCATCGATAAAAAACCGGTTCGGATTGATCCCCTGCGAAGCAATGACGTTGGCAACGGCTGTCGCGCGCTGGCGCGAGAGCAAAAGATTTGACTCTTCGGAGCCGTCGGCATCGGTATGTCCCACCACATCGACTATTGTCTTGCCAAATCTATGCAGAACCAGAGAGACCGATTGCAGGGTTGCGCGGAACTGTGGTTTGACGTCGGACCGGCCCACGTCAAAGGTAATGTTTGAGGGCATGTTCAGGATGATCTGATCACCAACACGGGTCACCGAAACCCCGGTGCCCTGAAGCTGGGCGCGAAGCTCGGCTTCCTGCTGATCCATATAGGCACCAACCGCACCCCCCGCCAATGCCCCCACGCCTGCGCCGATCAAAGCGGCGACGCGCGGATCGGTTCCGGTGGCAGAAGCCACAACAAGCCCCCCAACAGCGCCGGTTGCAGCGCCAACCGTTGCGCCGCCGGCAGTGTTTGATATTTGCTGTTCGCCGGTAAATGGATTGAAACTGGTGCAGGCTGACAGCAACAGGACTGCGGCGACAGCCGTGAGAACACGATACTTGGCCATATTTGATTTCCCCCTGACACTCTTCACGCAAGCATACTAGCCTTGAATGGGGCAGTATAGTGAAGACATAGAACCACCACACCCAAAAGCCTCCCGAGCAGGACCAAGAGGGTGGTCCGCTTCAGTTTACGACATGGTGCACCAGTTCTGTCAAGGGAACCTCACCCGGCCGCGGGGTCAGGCACGTCCCAGACCACCGCAAATCCGGGTGCGCCGGTTAAGCAACCGCCGACAAAGGTCAGGCGTTTTCCACGTCCAGCTGATCGAGAAGCGCGGAAATTTTCTTCACATGGGGCAGGTGCTGCCTGCGCATTGAAAAGTTGAGTGTTACGTTCTTGCGGGCGGGCACAAAGGTGCACAGGTTTGAACCGGGATGGTAGGACCCGCAATAGATCGGCTCAATAATTCCGTTGGTCAAATCACCATAGGTGCGATGGGGCGGCACCATGGTCAGCACCATGTCCACATTGCCGTTGAAGCGGAAGAAACGCTCTGAATAAAGAAACGGCAGAACTTTGGACAGACCGCGATGGGCCCTCATCATGGTGTTGATGATAAACTGCATTCTGGAGACGTCTTTTTCCTCGATCTGGCCGATAGTGGCATCCACCGCTTTGACAAATTCTTCCAGATTGTCGTTGACCGGGAAATAGGCCTCAATGGAACGCACCCGGAAAAAGTCATCGTCCAGATCATGCCGCTCGGTGTCAAGCATGGTGTAGTAGGCACGAATTTTCTTGGCGCTGAAACCCGCGCCACCATTGTTGAGGGCGTGCATGACCACCGCAAACATCAGCGAACGCTGCCGCACTCCAAGCCGATTGGACATGCGCCGAAGTCTGGCACGCTCAAACGCGACCGATGAAAAGCCCATTTCCACTTTTTTGGGCGAGAGAATATGCGCGGAGATCATATGCATGGGCACAACAAGAGCCGCTCCCAGTGCCATGGATATGCGCTGAACCAAAGGAACCTTGTTCTTTTTGGAGGACATGGTGCCGTGACCTGAAGGCATGGAGCGGGTCAAAAGTGCGGAATCCGAGCCTTCCATCAGAGCGTGGGAAGAACGCACCATGATCATTGAAGCGCGGCCGTGCTCATCGGGCCCACCTTTGCGCACAATAACCTTGACCCGGAACAGAGGCAGGTCGTTCGTCTCGAAGAGATCCTGGCCGGCGTCCAGCCATTTGTCCGGGTAACCTTCAAATCCATCCACTTCCTCACGGCTGGTAATTGCGTCCAGCAAGTGTTTGGGAAAGGGCTGGCCGGGGCGGGCGCCTATGAAGCCGTGGGTCAGTTGGGGGGCAAGGGACACCATCTGCGCCACCGTCGCGTGCAGCTTATCCCTGTCAAAGGTTTCGGTGGAAAAAGCTGTAAAGTAAACCGTGTTGCGCGCGGCGTACAAAAACCACTGGAACGCGGTGAACAGGGCCTGGGGGTTCTTGCGAACGGCCTCCAGTGCATGTTCAAGAATCTCGGGCTGATCCGAAGGGAAACTTGTGGCTGAAAAACTCTTCACTGACGTAACTCCCAGAACTGCATGGCAGCCAAATTGATTAGGATAATCCCCGATGCTAGCCCCTCAGAACGGAGGCGGCAAGTATATGGAATCGGAATGGTTAGTGCTGTTGCACTCAGGGCACCAGAGTTTGCAGATAAATTCCTTTATGCGCCAACGTGTTAGATGTTTTTCGCGATGTCTGTTGCAGAGACAGAAACCTGATGCGCGAGCAAATTGTGAAGCCATTCGCCTGACGGGCTGGCCGAATTGAAACAATATGCTCCCCGCCTAGCGTGAAATATGGTCGCATGGGCGTTCACAATATGGGTAAAACGGTTGCATGCACGCCTCTTTGGCCTAAACAGGTAGCTCGGGCTGATCAGCAGGGGCGCCTTGGGCGCCGGCAGGTATCTTCAATGGATTACAACAGCTTGTTCGAGGATGCGGTTGACGTTTTGCGTCGGGAGAAGCGCTATCGTGTGTTTGCCGATCTGGAGCGGATTGCCGGGCGATTTCCACGCGCCACCTTTCGGGATAACGCTGCCAATATCAAGGAGATTACCATCTGGTGTTCCAACGATTATCTGGGGATGGGGCAGAACGAAAAGGTTATCGCCGCCATGCGCCGAACGGCTTCAGCGTTGGGAGTTGGGGCCGGAGGCACCCGGAACATCTCGGGCACCAACAGGCCCCTGGTCGAGCTGGAGCGTGCACTGGCCGACCTGCACCGAAAGGAAGCCGCCTTGGTGTTCACTTCCGGCTTTGTCTCCAATGAGGCATCCATATCGACCATCGCCCGGCTGATACCAGACTGCCTCATCCTTTCAGATCAACTCAACCATGCTTCCATGATATCGGGTGTGCGCAGGTCGGGCGTGCAAAAGCAGATATTTCGTCATAATGACATGGATCATTTGCGTGAATTGCTTGAAGCTGCGGGAAGGAAACGCCCAAAGCTGATTGTCTTTGAGTCAATTTACTCCATGGACGGGGATGTCGCACCCATTAAACAAATTGCCGACCTGGCTGACGAGTTTGGTGCCCTGACCTATGTCGACGAAGTACATGCGGTTGGACTTTATGGCAGCAGGGGCGGAGGTGTCTGTGACCGTGACGGTCTGATGGGGCGGATGGATGTAATCGAGGGCACAATGGCCAAGGGCTTCGGGACAATGGGCGGTTACGTTGCGACCAGCAGGGCCATTGCCGATGCCATTCGCTCCTATGCGCCGGAGTTCATATTTACCACCGCCCTGCCCCCGGCGATTTGCGCTGCGGCGCGCGCTTCGATCGAACATCTCAAGTCATCCAGCGCTGAGCGCATTGCCCATCAGCAACAGGCGGCGCTGACCAAGCAGATACTTGGCACGGCCAACCTTCCGGTAATGCCCACCAAGACGCACATCGTACCGCTAATTGTCGGGGATGCCCGCCTGTGCAAGGCTGCAAGCGACATGCTGCTGGAGCGGCACCAGATCTACATTCAGCCCATCAACTATCCCACAGTGCCCAAGGGCACGGAGCGGTTGCGCATCACCCCCACGCCTCTGCACGATGAAGAAATGATTTATGCGCTGCGGGATGCCCTGCTTCACGTATGGCAGGTTCTGGACCTGCCTAGGGGAGTGGATACCGCGGAGTTGACAGCCACCCGGCTTAACTCGGGTGAGTTGACGCTGCCAACAACGGGAGGCTGAAAACCAGACGCTGCCTCCAGCGGAAGCGCTGTTCCGACAAGAATGCAGCTTTCAACGGACCAGGAGGGATTCAGTTTCCCGGCCAGGCGGCAACGGGCAGACCTTCTGCAATCCAGCCTGGCGCATCCCTGGAGCCGGTGGTTCCACCATAAACCGAGTAGATATCCTCAAATCCACGACGGGCCAGTTCTGCCTGAACGATGCCGGAGCGACGGCCTGAAGCGCAGATAAAGGCGACAGCCTTGCCCGGATTTGCTGCTTGAACCGCGGCCAGCTTGTTCAGAAATTCAGGGTCGAGCATCGAGATGGGGGCAGCGCCTTCAGCTACGCCGGTCTGGCGCCATTCCTCTTCTGTTCTGACGTCAATCAGAACGAGAGTTCCCTGGTTCATCCTCTCATAGGTCTGCTGAACGCTCAGGTCGGTCTCGGGGTCGAATGCCAGGATAGTTGAATTGGCGGACATTAATATCAGCAGCGACAGCAGAACGGCAGCAAGTCGCGCGGGCGTAAATCTGATCAGGCTCATTTCGGTTCCGAAAACTGAATTACATATATTAAACTTCTCTAATGTACTTAGAGAGCCGTTGGCAAGCCCGAACAGCAAAAATGTGTTTTCATCCCATGTGAAACAGCCAGAACCGCGTTTCATGCCGCGCAGGTCAAGATTCAACGCACCGGATGACAGTCCGGCACATCCGGGGCCTTGGGTCTTGACCCTAGCTTGTCAGAATAATGCGCATCAGATCGGCTGTGTTGCGCGCACCCAGTTTTTCCATCACGCGGGCGCGGTGCACTTCAACGGTCCGGGGAGAGATTCCCAGGTCGCGCCCCGCCTCCTTGTTAGACTGGCCGTTGGTAACCAGTTGCAACACCTCACGTTCTCTGGGCGTGAGCTGATTGAAACCGCGAATCTCCACCGGACGCCTCCCACCCTGAACCGCGCCCACATGCACATCGCGGCGCAGAGCGTCGCGAACTGCACGCACGAAGCGCTCGGTGTCAAACGGTTTGGTGATAACATCTGTCGCGCCATATTTCATGGCCTGAACCGCACCCTCCAGGTCCGCGTCCCCTGTGGTCATGAACACCGGCGTGCCTGTACGCATGGACTTGAGCCGCCGCAGAGCGTCGAGCATGGATTGTCCATTGACAGTCAGGCTGAGTACAACAACGTCCGGCAGCCTTTTATCCAGGGAATAAAAAAAACTTGTCGGTTCAAGGGAAAACTCCGTTTGAAAGCCTTCCAGCCGAAACAATACACTCAATGCCTCGCAGGTGGCAGCATCGCCATCCACAATGTGCACAAGGCGGTCCCGGTTGTGGTAGGAGTGGTAGTAGATCTGCTCGCTCATCTTATGAAATGCCCCCATCAATGTGTTCCAAAAATTCCAGCAATACTGAACTCTAGAGGCAGCAAGGGGTGGCTCAGGATATCTGGCACTGCGCCTGCTCACTCCAACCCCTGCAGTCAAAATTGTCCACCGGCCTCTGGCTACCTCCCCCCGAAGCCAAACTGCATCAGGAGAATCGCTGCCGCAGATTGAACTAGGTGTTGGCGCGAGGGCGACATGGTATCTACCTAGGTTTGAATACCTATGCCTGTGCATAAATTCTTTTTAATTCACTGTAAAGGATTATTTTCCTACTTTGTTCGAAGCCTTTCGAAGACGCAACCGCTTAATCCGCCTGTGGCACAGCAACACAAAAGACATCCGGAGTGGTGCCCGGGGGGCTGGTTTCCGGCGATGCGGCAACTCACATCTATCGCGTTCGGTTCCGAACGCGCGCGCCCTTGAACCGGGGGCTATTTTTTTGAAAGCAGGTCGCGAATTTCAGCCAACAAGACTTCCTGGGCTGGAGGCGCGGCCGGTTTTTCCGGCTTTTCCTCTTCCTGGCGCTTCAAGGAGTTTATGCCTTTCACCACCATGAACAGCGCAAATGCAATGATCAGAAACTTGACAATCGCATTGACGAACAGGCCGATATTCAGAGTTGAAATACCTGCCTCCCTGGCAGCTTCTATGGTTGGAATGCTGGCGCCGCCTGCGTCACCAAGCAATATGAACCAATTGGAAAAATCCAGCCCGCCCAGAATCAGGCCGATAAGAGGCATGAAAACATCATCGACCAGCGACGCGACAATTGCACCAAAGGCAGCGCCAATCACGATACCTACCGCCATGTCAATCATATTGCCCTTGATGGCAAATTCCTTGAATTCCTTAAACATTTTCGTCCCGCTTCTAGTTGATTGGAGTTTGGATCCTGCCCACAGGCCCGTGACCTGATTGTGCTACCAGCCCATCCGTGAAAATTCAAGGATGTATACCGACAGGAAAAGGAAACTGCAGCGAAGGGAGAAATTTTGGTCACTCACAGCCCATGTGACCTGAGGGTAACTTCTGGTTGTTTATTTGCAAAATGAAGCGCGGATTAACCGCTTGTTTACTATGTTTTTGTGAAAAGGGAGACTGGCCCCTTCTTCACGGATTGGGGGGTTGTTCCTTTTTCGGTTCCGGCAGTTTGGAACGTTCATGGCCCAAGCACATCGCAGAGATTTTGACCGGGACGGTTTTTCGAATGAGTACAGCGCTGCTAACGCGGGGGGTGAGCAGTACCGGATCGAACCCTATCAGGACGAATGGAATGCACTTCGCGCCGAGTTGGAAAATCTGCTCGATCAGGTCAATGGACGCCAGCGCCGCCAAGCCCCTTCCACACGCTCCCAGCCGCAACCACAAGCATTTTCCCTTCGTACGCCCGACCCCGCCATGACACCTGGCGCGGCACCGGGCCCGGAAGCTGACCGGCGCAAGGTCGCCTTGAACTCTGTACAGGGAGCGCTGGAGCGCTTGAACGAGACAGGTGAGGAAGCAACCATGCCCGCACATTCAGCAAACCAGCTACAGGCGGCAATCGAGCAAATTCGGGCCAGCCAGAACCGCCCGCCGATCAGCGCGCGCAGAACCGGCGTATGCGATCCAGGGGATGCCGACCGTGCCCGTTCCGGGCGACTCGACGAGCTCGGCGCGACTCTTGCCCAAATAAACAATCGTTTCGAACGTGTTGAAAAGGTCATGAGCTCCCGGGGGAATTCCTTGCAAGCCGTTGAAGACATGGCGGTTCAAATCGAGCAATTGTCCTCAGTGGTCGAGTTGCTGGCCAACAGTGTTGGTGAACGCGGGCAGATCAAGCGCATTGAAACACAGATTGCCAAACTTGCCGAGGTTGTTACTTCGAGTTCCGAGCTTGATCTGGAGGCTATCACTGAACGCCTTGATATGCTTGGAGGCGCCTTTGAGCAGCTCACACTTCTACAATCCCAAAGCCTTGCCCAACAGGAAAATGGAACCGATCGCGCGAAAATAGACGCCATCGAAACCGGGGTTCGCAACCTGTACGAGCGCTTTGACGCGATTGATCTGGCTTCCATTGAGGCGGGCATTCGCTCCGTGTATAGACGCATGGACGCCATTGAGCAGGGCATAAGCCAAACCAATCCCGCTCTGGAGCGACTGAGTGCGGAAATGGCGGAGTTTGCAAGGGCAGTACATGCTGAACCCGGCTCGGCGCTCTCTTCCTCCCTTGAAGAACGACTGGACATGCTGAACCGCAGACTTGCTCAGGTCGATGCGCAAAGTGAACAGTTGGGCGGACTTCATGCGGATATGCAGGCGTTGCAGGAAGCAGTTCTAAGCGCAGTCGACCCAAAATTCAGTGAACTCGAAAACCAGATCGGCTCTCTGTCCAGTCGGTTCGAGCAAGAATCCCGGGATGCCGGTCAGGATGTCGGGAACAATCTGGAAGTCGAGCGCCTTGAGCAGCAGATTCGGGCGCTGGCAGAAAAGATGGACCGCACCGGAGAGGCATTGGGCAAACTGCATCAGCAAGGCGCCCCGGGCGAGGCTTCCCCCGATTTCAGCGCGATAGCGGATATGGTGGCCAAGCGCACTGGCGAGGCCATGCGCAAAACCCTGGAAGAGGGAAACAATAACTACGATGCGCAGGCATTTGAAAAACTGGAAGAAACCCTTTCCGATGTGCTTGCCCAACAAGGAACCGCAGGACCACAAGTGGAGTTTTCCAGCCTGCAAACCAGTATGGATCTTGTCAATGAGAGGCTGGAGCGGCTCGAACTCATGCTGGACAGGCACAGGCCGGATCACCAATCCAACGAAGGCGCGTCCGCAGCTGCCGCCTCGGTTGCCACCAATCCGATGCTGGCGAACAAGAAAATGGTTGGTGAACACCATGAGCACGATGACGCGGATGGATCCCCAGCGGTTTACCTTGATGAAGAAACAGCCCGGGAGCCGCAACGGCCAGCACGCCCCCGCCACCCCGGCCTGAGCGAAAGTTCGGACGATGCGCCCTTTGATGCCGGGCCGGGTACAGAACCAAAGCATGGCTTGAGGGAAGCCGACAACCATCTGCTTAGTGCACTCAGTGACACAATGCCCCGCGCTCCGAATGCAGAAGCCCCTCTCAATGCTCCAGCCTACCCGCCCCCGGAGCCGGACAGCCAAAGTGTGCCGGTTCCGGATTCCCTGCAGCTTGACGGCTCTGAAACGATGATTCTGGACCATGGCGCGAGCGACCTCAGGGCACTTGCAAGGGAGAACGAACGCGCCCGGGAAAGGGAAAGCTCGGGCACGGATCGCATAAAACTGCCCCAGTTCAATAAAGACAACACCGACCAGCCCCCTGCTCCGCGTTCGAGTTTTGCCTCAAGCGGGGTAACCGGAACTGATATGGAAGAGGAAAGTGGACAGCGCGCTGCATTTTCCGTGCATGGTGACAGCAGCGCCCAGAGCGGATTTGACAGCGATGTTGAAGGGAAACATCAGAAAACCTCGCGTTCTACCTTTATCGAGGCTGCACGCCGCGCGGCAAAGTCCAGCAATCCCGAAGGCTCCGAGGCTGGTTCACAATCCCTGATCGGCCGGGCACTGGCCCGGTTTCAGAAGAAACTGAACAGAGAAAGGGACCCTGTTTCTGAAAAGCATCCAGAACCGGCTCAGCACACGAAGAGTTTGCCGGGGGACCGGCGCGAAACTCCGTTTGCCCGACGTCCCCGCCTCCAAGCTGAGCAGCAGATGGACGTGGTCGAGGTTCAGGACAGTTTTCTGGTTCGCCATCGCCAACCCATCTTGCTGGTGGCGACAATGCTGGCGGTCAGCATGCTTGCCCTCAATCTGATCAACCAGAGGTTCAATCCTGCCCAGGCAGGTTCTGAAGCAGCCATTGCCGGCATGGCGGATGAGATGTCAGCGAATGTCAGCGGCGCGGGCACCGCGAAACAGGATAACGCCCAGAATGCGCAAGAGGCCGGGCCGGGCTCCGCTGCCCCCGGCGATGTTGTTGGCTCGATCAGCATCAACGGGTCGTCTGAAAGCGCTCAGGTACGCATGATTGATCCGGCTGTGAACTCGGATATGCCGCCGACACTGGATATGGCCGGACTGTCGGGCAAACTGCCCGAGTCCGGTGCGCAAGCGGCAATCGGTTCGGGCACTGACCGCTCACTGCCCGAGGCTCTGGGGCCCATAGAGCTCCGCCAGAGTGCGCTTGGCGGCGATGCGCGGGCTCAGTTCGAGGTTGCCGCCATCTTTGCCGAAGGCCGCGCCGTCGCCCAGGACCTGGTCGCTGCGGCAAATTGGTATGAGCAGGCGGCTGTACAAGGGTATGCACCGGCAATCTACAGACTTGGCAACATGTATGAAAACGGTATTGGGGTTGCCAAGGACCTTGAACTGGCGCGGGCATGGTATCAGAAGGCGGCGGACGCGGGAAACCGCATGTCGATGCACAACCTGGCTTCGCTGCTCGCTGGAGGCGGATTGGGGGAACAAAAGTTTGACGAGGCGGCGGTCTGGTTTGAGCAAGCGGCTGCACTTGGCCTTACAGACAGTCAGTTCAACCTTGGTATGCTGTTTGCCCGCGGGCTGGGAGTTCCGCAGAATCTGGAGGAGTCCTTCAGGTGGTTCTCCATCGCAGCAGAACAGGGGGACGAGGATGCGGCCCGGGCGCGTGATGACGTTCTTCGTTCCCTTGATGCGCAGACCGTTGCCAGGTTGCATGAGGAGATCAAGAACTGGACACAAAGCCCGATGGATATGGAGGCCAATTTTGCACCCATTGGCACCTGGTCGCCTAATTTTGATCCGGGCCCCCAAATCGACAACAAGGACATTGTTTTGCGGGTGCAGGCAGCGCTGAATAAGCTCGGTTTTGATGCCGGCACGCCCGATGGTCTGGCCGGCCCGAAAACCGTGGAAGCCATCAATGCTTTTGAACAGGCAACCGGGATGACCACGAGTGGAGAGATAAATCCGCGTCTGCTCAGTGTTCTGGGCAGTCAGCCGGTTTAGGCCAACCGTTCAGGGGGATGTTGAACTCTTGTTCCTTCAAAGGGATGTTGTCGGGCAAAAGAACGCAATCGGGGGCAGAAATGCCGCGATGTTAACTTCGTTTTGCCCGGGTTGGCGAAATCTGTTCAAGCCACGTTGACAAGAGGTTTGCCACGGTCCTAAACAGCTATGATCTGATACGTGCCGTTTTTGTCATAAGTGCCGTGTGTTGCGTGATCCAGGGCCATGCGCCCCGAACGAACAGCTCCTGAGTCAGGCACCGGTGTTCGCATGAACTGGTCTGCGGCCTGTCAGGCTACGTCGCCTATATCCGCTTGCCGCCGAGTTTTCCGGCCCCTTTTTTGGACCTGCTAGAGAGTGAATGTCTACCTCCCGATTGCTGAGATGTCAGTTAACCTGTTCTTTTTGATCGGGATAGGCGGTGGTGTGGGGTTTCTCTCCGGTCTGTTCGGTGTCGGCGGCGGCTTTCTGTTGACTCCCCTGCTGATTTTTACCGGCATCCCGGCGCCCGTTGCCGTGGCCTCCGTTACCGGAACTGTGGTTGCCGCTTCTACCTCGGGTGCGCAATCCTATATCCGTCGGGGCGGCATTGATTTTCATCTGGCACTCTACCTGGTTCTGTCCGGGATCATAGGGGCATTTTTAGGGGTGGCGACCTTCTCGGCCCTGAGAAGCGCAGGCCAGCTCGATCTGGTCATATCGGTGGGTTATCTGGTGTTTCTGGGCTCAATCGGGGGGCTGCTGGTATATGAGGCAGTAGGCTCGCTGGTCCGCCGGGCCAAGGGCAACGTGCGCCCCCATAAGCTTCCCGGCCAGCACAACTGGGTGCATGGCTTGCCCATGCGGGTGCGCTTCAAGCGCTCCAATCTCTATGTCAGCGTACTTCCGGTTTTGGCAGTGGGATTGTTCATCGGCTTTCTGGGCTCGCTTCTCGGCATCGGGGGGGGATTCATTCTAGTGCCGGCGCTGGTCTATATCCTGCGTGTTCCGGGTAACCTGGTCATCGGCACCTCGCTGTTGCAGGTTCTTTGCATTATGGCGGCAACCACCGTGCTGCATGCTGTCAACTCGCAGAGTGTTGACATCGTTCTGGCCTTTTCGCTGATGGTGGGAGGCGTTGTGGGAGCCCAGTTTGGTGCGTCCATGGGCCAGCGTCTGCGCGGCGATCAACTGCGCGCCCTGTTGGGCCTGATCGTGCTGGCTGTGGCGCTGCGGTTCGCTTACTCTTTGTTCGTGACACCCCTTGATCCGTTTTCAACCGCCATTCTTGGCGTTGGGGGAGGAGGGTGATGTTCGCGGTGTTTCGTTTCGTGGTATTTGTTGTATGCAGCATGGTTGTGCTGACACCCGCCCCCGCCCAGCGCCTGGTCTCCAAGCTTTCGGCGACAGAGGTGTCCATCAACTCCACATTTGCCGGAGAAAGCCTGACGCTTTTTGGCAATGTGGAAGCGCCCATTGGCGAGAACGGGCGTTCCGTCACGGGTCCGTTTGATATCATCATCGTCATTCAAGGCCCCGCCACTCGCCGGGTGGTCCGCCAGAAGTCACCGCAATTGGGAATTTGGCTTAACAGCGACGAGGTCATATTCTCTGCTGTCCCTGCTTATTACCATGTGCTGACGACCGGTCCCCTGAACAAGATTGCCGATGAAGAGATGCTCAGGGAGCAGGGCATCGGACTTGTTTATCAGGCCGTTGTCCCTCAGAATGAAGGTCAGTCAGAGGCCGAAATTGCCCGCTACCAAAACTTTGCCGACCAATTGGTGCGGCTTATGGGGGAGGCGAAGATGTTCGGCTTGAGTGAACGGAGGGTTTCGTTCCTGTCCCGGACTTTCTATAACGCCAATCTGACTTTGCCAGCCAATGTGCCCAACGGCACCTACCTGGCCAAGACCTATCTGCTCGCCGATGGTGAACTGCTCGACCAGAAAGCGGAAAGGTTTGTTGTACGCACCACCGGTGCCGAGCGTTTTATCGGCAATGCGGCCCGCGATTTGCCCCTGGCCTATGGCCTGGCCAGTGTCCTGATCGCCCTGTTCACGGGCTGGCTGGGCGCTGTTGCCTTCCGGCGATAGGGGCAGACAGGTGGGGGACCGCGGCGGGGAGCAGGGCAAAAAGCTGCTTGTTCTGCTGTTGGTTTTGTGTGCGCCGCTTATTGCCGGACTGGCAGGAATGTTGTTCTCCGGGCTCCTCCCGATGGACCAGGATAGTCTGGAGAGGGCCATCATAGGGTACGGCACCCTGGTGCTCGGCTTTTTTTCAGGCGCCCGGCTTGGCCGGACATTGCTAACCGGGGATACTAAGCGAAGTATCTGGCTCGTGCTGCTCCTTCCCGCGCTCGGGCTGTTGGTCGTGGTTATGCCCTTCACAACAGCACTTGCGCTCCTGATTGTTGGATTTGGTGCACAGGGGGCTTGGGACAGCTGGTCAGGTTTCAGGGGCGCTCTGGCGAAAGACTATGCGGCGCAACGGCGCGCGATCACCCTGATAATCTGCCTGACGCTGGTAGCGATTCTGGTGCTGCATGGACTCGCCAACGCATAGGCGGACTGCGCTCAGCCACCGACCAGACGCTTGGCGCTGACCGGATAAAGCCGTTCCCTGCCGATCATGGTCACCTGCAATGCCGCCCGGTCGAACAGTCCGTCAAAGGCCTTTGAGAGAATATTGAGACTGCCAGTCGAAACCCCGTAAGCGGGCAACATCATCAGGCGTTCATCGTGCACAAAACAGGGCCGTCGCACTGAGCGGGCGTTGATATGCACCCGGGCTGCGGGATGCAGATGCCCGCATACCAGCCCGGCGATCTCACGGTTGGGCTCGTGGCTCAGTGTGAGGTTTTCAATCATTATTTCCGGGCGACAGGCACCATCAAGAGTATGGGGGGCGGGGTCGTGATTGCCCGCCAGCCAGAGCCAGTCGCGCCCGGCGATCATTTCCGCCAGCCTGTTTTTGTTGTCCGTTGAGAGGGTGTTGGTGGCTTCGTCACGGTGGAAACTGTCGCCCAGGCATATTACGCGGGCAGCCCCGGTTTCAGCCAGATCGCAAGCAAGTTGTTTCAGCGTCGCGCCCGTATCGTAAGGAGGAAGCAACTGGCCGGAACGGGCAAAGGAGGACATTTTTTCAAGATGCAGGTCGGCAACCAGAAGCGTGTCCTCAGCTTCCCAGAATAATCCACCACTGAGCAGGGGCAAAAAAGTGTGGCCGCGAAAATGGATCGAAGACGCCTCCGGCTCTGCCACGGTCTTTTGGATTGCGTTTGACACCTAGCTTCCCATTGCTTCCCTGATCAACTCGTCCGCAGCCTCGGCCATGGCGCTTTCACGGCCCTCGCCGAAAATCGGTTCCTTGCCGATTTCGAGCATCAAGGGTACCGCAAGGGGGGAGATTCGCAAAAGAGGTTTATGAACAATATTCCGACGTATCCGGCGCAGGCATTCCCCAAGCCTGCCAATATCCAGCAGCCCACGGGAAGCATCGCGCCGGGTCGCTTCAATCAGAATATGGTCGGGCTCATGGGCATAGAGCACATCATAGATCAGGTCCGAACTCATGGTGATCTGGCGGCCGGTTTTTTCCTTGCCGGGATGGCGGCGCTCGATAAGACCCGCGATCATGGCGCAATTGCGAAAAGTACGCCGCATCAGCGAGGATTCGTCCAGCCACTCTTCCAGATCATCGCCCAGCATTTCCTCGGAGAACAGTTCATCCAGCGACAGCCGCCCATTGGCTATCATCATGCTCATGTCGCCCAGACCCCAGATGGTGAGCGCATAGTCCGAAGCGACAAAGCCCAGCGGTCGGGCGCGCAGGCGTTCGAGCCGACGGGTAAGCAGCATGCCCATGGTCTGGTGGGCCAGCCGACCCTCAAAAGGATAACAGACCAGATAGGATTTATCAGCCCGGGGGAAGGTCTCGACCAGCAGATTGTTACGTCCGGGCAGCACTGAAATATCCCTTTGCAAAGAGAGCCACTCTCTCACCTGTCCGGGCAGCTTTTGCCATTCGTCCGGGGAGGCCAAAATCGCGCGCACCCGCTCCGCCAGATAGGTGGAAAGGGGGAACTTTCCCCCCATATAGGAGGGGATTTTGGGGTCCTTTGCGCTGGCGCGCGCCACATAGGCTTCGTTCTCGCGCATGCCCTGAAAGGAAAGGGTTTCCCCGCCAAACAAAAAAGTGTCCCCGACGCGCATCTGGGAAAAGAAATATTCCTCCATCTCCCCGAGCACACGCCCCCCGCGCGGCGTGGACTGACGTCCGGGGCGCTTTTCCATGCTGCGCGTCAGCCTAACCCGAACCATGGGCTCGGCGATGATGGTGCCCACGTTCAGGCGATATTGCCGGGCAATTCTGGCGTTGGCAATGCGCCATCGGCCCTCCCCGGTACGGCGCAGCTTGGCGTAACGCTCATAGGCCTTAAGGGCATAGCCGCCGGTGGCGACAAAATCGAGCACGCGGCCAAAGTGGTTTTTCGTGAGCTTGCGATAGGGCCAGGCGGTGATGATTTCGCCAAACAACTCGTCCGCTTCAAACTCTTTTGCGCAGGCCATGCCCAACACATGCTGGGCCAGCACATCCATACCCCCCTCAACCGGGTCCTCACTGTCCTGCACTCCCTTGTGGACGGCTTCAAGAGCGGCTTCGCATTCAAGAACCTCAAAACGGTTGGAGGGCACAAACAGCGCTTTTGAGGGCGCGTCAAGAGTATGGTTGGCGCGCCCGATGCGCTGGAGCATGCGCGAGGCCCCCTTTGGCGCGCCGATCTGGATTACCAGATCGACATCGCCCCAGTCGATGCCCAGATCAAGGGTCGAGGTGCAGACCACGGCCCTTAAATCGCCCCGGGTCATGGCGCTTTCCACCCGGCGGCGCTGGGCCACATCAAGGGAGCCGTGGTGCAGGGCGATGCTCAGGTCATCCTCGTTGGCGGCCCAAAGCGCCTGAAACAGCATCTCGGCCTGGGAGCGGGTGTTGACGAACAGTAGCGAAGTGCCGTGGTTTTTTATGATCTCATAAAGATCAGGGATAGCATAATTGGCTGAATGTCCTGCCCAGGGCAGACGGTCCTTGCTGGCCAGAATGGAAACTTCCGGCCGGGCACCTCCGGCCATTTCCAACAGTTCTGTGGTTTGTGGAGCAACAGGAGCGGCAATCCAGTCGCGCAATAGATCCGGCCGGGCTATGGTGGCGCTCAATGCCGTTATCTGTATTTGCGGCGCAAGCCGGGCCAGCCGCGAAATGCCCAGCGAAAGCAGTTCTCCGCGCTTGGAAGTGACCAGCGCGTGCAGTTCATCCAATACCAGATGCCTGAGAGAGCCGAACATGCGATGGGCGTCGGGGTGGGAGATGAGCAGCGCCAGTTGCTCAGGGGTAGTCAGCAGGATGTTCGGGGGGTCATAGCGCTGGCGCTGACGCCGGTTGGAAGGGGTATCCCCGGTGCGGGTTTCAACGCCAATATCAAGGTTCATTTCGCCAATGGGATCAGTGAGGTTGCGCGCCACGTCCACCGCCAGTGCCTTGAGGGGTGAAATATAAAGCGTATGCATCCCTTTGTGATTTTGCGTTGCAAGATGGGCCAGGGTGGGTAAAAACCCGGCCAGGGTCTTGCCCGCGCCGGTAGGAGCAATCAGCAAAGCGGAATGACCGGCGCTGGTTGCCTTGAGCACCCGGCGCTGATGGTCGCGCATCTGCCAGCCACGGCCTGAAAACCAGCCTTGAATTTTGTCGGGAAGTTCGCTCACATCGTCTCCGGCTTGCAGTTTGACTACAAATGATTCGCCAGCGTTTGGCGAGCTTCAGGGAAACCACGAAATGCCCCAGTCTGTCATCTTCATCACCGGCGCAACTTCCGGCTTTGGCGCCGCCACCGCCCGACTGTTCGCCAGACAGGGCTGGAAGGTGGTGGCCACCGGACGCCGACAGCAACGCCTTGAGGCCCTGAGAGACGAATGCCCTGAAGGTTCCGTTTTGCCATTGCAAATGGATGTCACCGACCGCCAGAGCATCGTTGACACTGTCGCCAGCCTGCCCCCGGAGTTTTCTCCGGTCAAATGCCTGTTCAACAATGCCGGGCTGGCGCTGGGTGCAAAATCCATGCCCGACATTCGTCTTGAGGACTGGCGGACCATGGCCGAAACCAACATTATGGGCCTTGTCCACACAACGCAGGAGATGTTGCCTCAGCTCAAAAAAGCGGGCCGCGGCGCTTCAATAATAAATGTGGGCTCGGTCGCGGGGCGTTTTGCCTATCCGGGGGGAAATTTCTACGGAGCGAGCAAGGCATTTGTGCACCATTTTTCCTATGAGTTGCGCTGCGACCTTGCGGGAAGCGACATAAGGGTGACCAATTTT
Source organism: Devosia sp. (assembly GCA_011322005.1). GTDB lineage: Bacteria > Pseudomonadota > Alphaproteobacteria > Rhizobiales > Devosiaceae > DROE01. The sequence goes on along the minus strand of DROE01000206.1, from coordinate 7,853 downwards.
TCGCCCGGCATGGCCAAAACCGAGTTCACCGAGGTGCGCACCTATGGTGACAAACAGGCCAATGAGGATTTTTATGAGGGGCTCAAGCCCATATTGCCCGAAGATGTGGCCGATATTATATGGTTCATCGCCAACATCCCGGCGCATCTGAACATCAATTCCCTTGAGTTGATGCCGCTCATTCAGGTGCCGGCAATCCCCAAGATCGTGCGTGATTAGGCCAACGAGGTTGCGCACAACCGCCAGCTATCCGTTCACGGTCAGCCACCGGGACATATTCAGAATTGCCCTGCCCGCCTCGCTGGCATTCATCACCCAGCCGCTGGTCGGCATTGTCGATATCGCCGTTATCGGTCGTCTGGGCGACGCGGGGCTGCTGGGAGGGCTGGAACTTGGCGCGCTGACCTTTGGTTTTGTGTTTGCCATGCTGTTCTTTTTGCGGCTTGGCACTGCGGGTCTCACCGCTCAGTCGGTCGGCCGGCGCGACCCCGACCAGGGCCTTGTCCATCTGTTGCGCGCCGGAATGGCGGGGCTGGTGCTGGGCTTGTTGTTGCTGGTGCTGGTCAAACCCATTCAGAGCCTTGGCGCTCTTGCTTTCGCGCCGCCGGGGCCCGTGGTGACCAAGGCATTTGCGGACTATCTGGCGGTGCGCACGCTTGGGGCGCCTTTCGTGCTGCTCAACTTTGCTTTTCTGGGCTGGTTCTATGGCCGGGGGGCGGCGAAAACGGGCATGTTTCTACAGATCGGGGTCAATGTCATCAACATCGGGCTTTCCATCCTGTTCGTTCATTTCTACGGCTGGGGTGTTTCCGGCGTTGCGGCGGCTTCGGTTATCGCAGAAGCCGGTATCGCCATGGTTTCAATTGGCATGGTCTGGTGGCAGGTACGTGGTGGAAGCGGCTTGAAAAGCACCTTCAGCCTCAAGCAGCTATTGGACAGAACCGCTCTGCGGAGAATGTTTGACCTGAGCCGGGACCTGATGATCCGCTCCGCCGCTCTGATGGGGGCGTTTGCATTCTTTTCGGCCCAGATGTCGCGTGCGGGGGAAATCCCTCTGGCGGCAAGCGCCGTTCTGCTCAACTTTTCCATGGTCACCGCCTATTTTCTGGACGGGCAGGCTCAGGCAGCGGAGTTTTACTGCGGCAAGGCGGTAGGGGCCAGTTATCGCCCGGCGTTCGAGCAGGCTTGGCATCTTTCGGCTTTTTGGGGGCTGGTTATCGGTTTTGGCCTGTTTGTAGTCTGGTTGACCGGGGGACCGCTGCTCATTGACCTGTTGACCACCAACGCCGAAGTGCGACTTGCGGCGCGCGAACATTTGTTCGTCGCAGCCTTCATCGCCTTTAGCGGCGTCATTGCTTTTGTCATGGACGGGGTGATGACCGGGGCAACCCTGAACACCATCATCCGCAACGGCATGGTCGCGGCAACTGCAATTTATATCGGGGCGGCCTACTGGCTGCAAAATCAGTTCGGACTTGGCGGGCTTTGGCTTGCCCTGCATATATTTTTTATTGCGCGGGGTGTGATATTCTGGGTTGCAGTACGCATCCGGCTGGCAAGCATATTCAGCTAGAGTCCTGACCCCAAAATCGACGTCGAAGCCCACTCGTCAACTCGCGATCCCACCAGATCGGCAACGGTTTTATGTTTCTTGCCGCGCACCGCTTCAACAAGACCGGCCTTGATTTCTTCCAGCAAGCCCATTCCTTCAAAGACGAAGGCTGTGTAGAGCTGGATGGCATTGGCCCCCGCTTCGAACTTGGCCAGGGCGCTTTGGGCCGAATGCACCCCACCAACCCCGATGATGGGCAGGTCCGTACCGACCCGCTGGCGCATCCGGGCCAGAGTGCGGGTGGAAAGGTCAAACAGAGGCATTCCCGATAATCCCCCCGCCTCATCGGCTCCGGGGAACCCGGCCACGGTTTCACGAGCGAGTGTTGTATTGGAGATAATCAGCCCGTCCAGATCGGTGCCCGATATGGTGGCGGCAATTTCATCCATCTGGTTCTGGTCGAGATCGGGGGCGAGTTTTAGGAAAACCGGCACCCGTATTTTCTGGCGGGCACGCGCGCCAAGCACCGATGAAAGCAACCGGTTGAGCAGTTCTCCCGACTGCAACCCGCGAAGCCCGGGGGTATTGGGGGAGGAAATGTTTATACTCAGATAATCGGCAATATCGGCGAACCTTTCAACACCCAGCTCATAGTCGGCGATGAAATCTTCGCTGCCCCTGTTGGCTCCGATATTGACCCCGATCATTGCAGCACTGCCGTGAAGTCGCAGACGTTCATAGGCGGGGACGTGCCCCTCATTGTTGAACCCCATGCGGTTGATTATACCGCGCGCGCCCATCAGGCGGAACAGACGCGGTTTTCTGTTGCCATCCTGGGCGCTCGGGGTCAGCGTTCCCACCTCAGTGAGGCCAAAACCGATGGTACCGAGTGCCGTGTGGACCTCGGCGTTTTTGTCAAACCCTGCCGCCATGCCGACCGGATTGGTCAGTTCAAGCCCGGCCAGGCTGGTTTTCAGTTCGGGGGCGTCACGGTATCTCCGGGGCGGAACCAGCCCCAGTTTCAGAGCCATGAGCGTGGCCTGATGGGCGCGCTCGGGTTCCATGGCCAGCAGGCCGTCACGTGTGAGGTTGCGCACCAGCGAGTTGCGCAAAAAAGGAGAAAGCGAAGAGAGGATCACCGAACACGCTCCGGCAGAGCGCATGTCCCGTCTACAGCAACAGCAATTTGTTGGTGCCAAGCAATCGCTTGAGAGGGCAGGACCCCATAAAGATGGGGGAACAAATCACCACCACGCGAAGTTTCCCACTTCAGGTCGCCGGCGATCTGCGAGGTTATAACCGCCAGCAGTACGACTTCACTTCTGCCGGCAAAGTGCAGGGCAAGAGTCTCGTTCAACTGCCGGGCGGTGGACAAATGAATGAAGCCATCGGCCTGGTCGACCGGCATCGGGGGCACAGCGGTGCTGCTTTGCGCCAGTCGCCAGACACCGGGGCTCACGATCTTGTACACCAAGTCTGGCTTCTGCGTGCTCAATATTCGTTGCCACTTTCGTGCATTGTGAACCCGTGTGCCGGGAAACTAGGCGAGTGCGGATATTTCTTCAAGCGTTGGGAATTTGTATAGTTGCCACTCTTTACAGAAAGCATAGCGGAATATATACCTTGAAGTGCAACAGGAATGTGAATTTATTCACAGGTGGAGTAGTTTTCCTTGCTCTCACACAGGACCATCTGGGATGCAATTGATGCACTGGCAAGCAGGCACAACCTGACGGCATCGGGACTTGCGCGACTGGCAGGGCTTGACCCCACTGCTTTCAACATGTCCAAGCGTAAAAGCAAGGACGGCCGCAAGCGCTGGCCGTCCACCGAAAGCATCTCCAAGATTCTCAGCGTCACGGAAGAGACGTTTGACAGCTTTTTCGCCGGCGCCAATGGATTTGTGCAGACACCGTCCCCGCCAAAATCGCCGTCGGTCCCACTCCTGGGGATGGCAGAGGCCGGCGCCGGGGGATATTTTGATGCCGGAGGATTTCCCTCCGGTCAGGGATGGGATGAAGTTTCCTTTCCCGGCGCGGAGGACGGCGGCGCCTATGCACTGGAGGTTTCCGGCGATTCCATGCTGCCTGCCTACCGGGATGGCGATGTGCTGATCGTCTCCCCAAACGAGCAGTTGCGGCGGGGAGACCGGGTGGTCGTGCGCACTCTTGAGGGAGAGGTTACTGCAAAAATTCTGCACCGGAAAACAGCCAACAGTGTTGAATTACGCTCGCTAAATCCACAGCACCTTCCGCGCAGTCTCAAACTGTCAGAAATTGACTGGATTGCTCGTATTTTGTGGGCAAGCCAATGACTTCTTGCCTTTACAACCTGTTGAAGGAATTTGAATTTGAAAAGTATTTGTCTTTGACATAGATCAAAAACTTGACTTTTTTCTCCAACTCTTTTCCTCTGTCTCCGGTATTCCGGGAAAATTGTGGAGGGAAGGAAAATGAGCAGTGCCGAACAAGTTGCCGACTATGTGGTGCCCAAGGCGCCAAAAGTTGTTGCAATCAGTTGGAGCACCATCACAGAATCGCTGGGCAAGGGGCTGTCGGATTTCCGGCGCGCACCCAAGTATGGGTTGTTCTTTGGAGCATTTTTTGCCTTGGGCGGGCTGGCGATATTGGCGATCCTCAGTTTCTTTGAAAGCGTGTGGATGATATTGCCCATCATGATCGGCTTTCCCCTTATCGGCCCCTTTGCCGCCACCGGAATTTATGAGGTCAGCCGCCGCCTCGCCATGAATGACCCCCTGTCCTGGAAAGCCGTTATGCTTACGGTTTTTGCCCAGAGGGAGCGCCAAACCGCATGGATTGCATTTTCGGTTCTGTTTATCTTCTGGGTGTGGATCTATCTGGTACGGGTCCTGATTGCGCTTTTTTTGGGCTTTAACGCGCCTTCAAGCATTGCCGGTTTCATCGATGTTGTGCTGACCACCCAGAGTGGAATGATGTTTCTGATCGTGGGGACGCTTGTGGGAGCGGTTCTGGCTCTGTTTCTGTTTTCGGCAACGGTCATTGCCATGCCTTTGTTGCTGGACACCGAGCTTGATTTTGTCACCGCCATGATTACCAGCTTTCAGACTGTGACCAAAAGTCCCGTTCCCATGCTGGGCTGGGGGGTAATTGTAACCCTACTGGCAATGATTGCCATGGTGCCGATGTTTCTGGGGTTGATAATTGTCTTCCCCATCCTTGGGCATGCCACCTGGCATCTCTACAAGGCCGCAACAGAGCCGGTGCCTCAGGACTGAAGGTTTCCCGGGGAGCTTGCCCCCCGGGGTCCCAAATCAGTTTACCAATTCTCCGGCCAGCGCCTTTTCAATGAGCGTACGGGTTTCCGCCACACCGTAAAGCGCAACCAGAGAGCCAAAGCGCGGGCCCTGGTCCTGGCCGAGCAAGATCTGATAAAGCGCCTTGAACCAGTTACGCAGCGGTTCAAATTCTGCCTGCTTGCCTGCCTCATAGACCACGTTCTGGATTTGAGCCGCATCGGTTGACCCCTCCAGCGGCTCCAGCAATTGTGAAAGGTGCAACAGTGCTGCGCGCTCCTTGTCGTCGGCTTGACGAAACTTTTTGCCCGGTTTCACAAAATCGTGGAAATAGCGCATGGCATAACCTACCAGCCTGTCCAGTTCGGGGTGGGTCTTGGGGGTCGCTTCGGGTGAGTAACGCCTGATGAAACCCCACAACACCTCTTCATCCTCGGCGTTGGCGGCAGAGACCAGATTGAGCAACAGCGCAAAGCTGAGCGGCACTTCGGAAACGCCGGGTGCCCCGCCGTGAATATGGAAGGCGGGGTTGTTCAGGCGCTCTTCACTGCTCTGGCGTTCATAGGCACTGGCAAAGGCATAATATTCATCAACGGCCTTGGGGATGACATCAAAATAAAGCCTCTTGGCGGTCATGGGCTTTTGATACATGAACAGGGAAATGCTCTCCTGGGATGCGTAGGTCAGCCATTGTTCGACCGGCAGCCCATTGCCTTTGGTCTTGGAAATCTTCTGACCCGTTTCATCCAGAAACAGCTCATAGTTGAAGCCCTCGGGGGGGCGGCCACCAAGGGCCGAGACAATGCGCGAGGAGAGTTTTACGCTGTCGATCAGGTCCTTGCCCGCCATTTCATAGTCAACTCCAAGGGCGAACCAGCGCAGGGCCCAGTCAGCCTTCCACTGGCATTTGACAGCGCCGCCGGTCACTGTCGTCTCCACCGGCTCATTACTGTCCGGGTCGATATAGGTGATGGTGCCTTTATCCGGGTTAGTGGCAATCATGGGCACCTGAAGTACCACTCCGGTTTCAGGAGATATGGGCAAAAAGGGTGAATAGGTCCTGCGCCGTTCCTCGCCGATGGTGGGCAGGATAATGTCCATCACCTTGTCATAGGCACCGAGCATGATCAGCAGGGCTTCATCAAACTTGCCCGAGGCATATTGTTCGGTTGAGCTTATAAACTCATATTCGAAGCCAAACTGATCAAGGAATTCCATGAGCCGGTGATTATTGTGGTCGGCAAAACTCTTGTACTGGTTCGAAAACGGGTCCGGTACCCGGGAAAGAGGTTGACCCAGATATTGGCCCAGCATGCCCTGATTGGGCAGGTGGGGCGGGATTTTGCGCATGCCGTCCATGTCGTCCGAAAAACAAATGAGGCGCGCTGGAACTTCATCGCGGGTCAGCAATCGAAAGGCATTGCGCACCATGGTGGTGCGCGCAACCTCTCCGAACGTGCCGATGTGGGGCAGGCCGGAGGGTCCGTAACCCGTTTGAAAAACCGCCTCGTTTTTCCCCGAACGCTCCAGGCGTTTGACCAGTTTGCGCGCTTCAACAAATGGCCAGGCTTTGGCGGTCTGGGCAGCGTCAAACAGAGCGGGGTCAAGGGGTGGGAGGTTTGAATTTGGCACGATATGGGTTCCATGGATTGTAGTTCGCCCCTGCTGGAGCAATCGGGCGGTTAGTCGCACAGGCTGTTGTTGAGTGCAAACGTTTTTGGTCCGGGGCGGCAATGCGGCTCCAAACGGGCTTGTTATTGGAAGCCGGGCACCATACCTATTATTGCTGAAACTTAAAATCTGACGGGACCCGCGAAAAAATGACTTTATCAACCCAGGACGGCCTGATTTATCTTATGGTGGTTACCGCCGCCGCCGACCGGGCTCTTTCCAATCAGGAAATCAAACGCATGTCGGCGCTGGTCAAACGTCTTCCGGTGTTTGATGGCTATGATGTCTCCTGCCTGCCCCGGGTCAGTGAGGAGTGCGCGAGCCTGTTACAACGGGTCGGGGTTGAGGGTGTGCTCGAGGAGGTGATCGCCAACCTGCCCGAGCGTTTGCAGGACACCGCCTATGCACTGGCGGTGGAAATTGCCGCCGTTGACCTGGAACTGGGACAGGAGGAACTGCGCTGGCTCGAAATGGTACGGGACAGCCTCAAGATTGACCGCCTGACCACGGCGGCAATCGAGGCGGCGGCCCGGGCGCGGTTGCGCCGGGCCTGAAGCCCGTTCACCCTGTCCATTCACCCCGCCTTCACTCGGTTTTGATGGGCATTTGTAGCCCAAAGACGGTATAGGCCCGACAAATTCGGGCGGGCAGGCAATGGCCCCGATTGCAGGAACAGAGAAATGGAATTTTTTGGCCTGAGCGAGACCGCGTTTCGACTTGGTTTGTTTGCTTCAATTTTTCTCATAATGGCAATACTGGAAACCTGGCTTCCGCGTCGGGAAAGGCGCTTTACCCGAAGTCGGCGCTGGGTGGCCAATATCGGAATTTTGATTTCGGATTTTCTTGCCGTTGCCGCGGTAACCTTTGTTATCCCCGTCACCGCCGTTGTCACCGCCTTCTGGGCCAGCGCCAATGGCTGGGGACTTCTCAACCTGCTCGCCCTGCCCGTCTGGGCAGAGTGGCTGATTGCAATTGTCGTTCTGGACTGGGTTATCTGGGCCCAGCACCTGATCACCCACAAAATCCCGATATTGTGGCGCCTGCACCGGGTGCATCACTCGGACGTGGAGATGGACGCGACGACTGCTGTGCGCTTTCACCCGCTGGAAATCATCTTTTCGATATTTGTAAAATCCGCCGCCATTGTGCTGCTTGGCCCGGCGGCGGCGGCTGTGGTGGTGTTTGAAGCACTGGTCAATGGCTCTGCCATATTCAACCATGCCAACTTCAACCTGCCCCGCCCGCTGGACGCCGTTGTGCGGGCTTTGTTTGTCACTCCCGACATGCACCGGGTGCACCATTCGGTCCACCGTCACGAGACCGACAGCAATTACGGGTTTTTTCTTTCCATCTGGG
>DROE01000205.1 GCA_011322005.1 Devosia sp. | reverse complement strand
AGTTGCGCACGCTGGAGCAAACCAGAAATCTGCCCATAATTCTTATCGCTGACGATGGTGATCGGGCGCGTGTGGTGCGGGGGCTCGACCTGGGGGTAAACGATTTTATCAATTCCCCCGTCGAAAAGCATGAACTGGCCGCGCGTGTGCGCACCCAGGTTCGCCGCCAGCGCTATGCAGTGCGTTTGCGCGAAAGCGTGAACAATACATTGGCCTTGGCAGTGATTGACGGGCTGACCGGACTTTACAACAGGCGCTACTTCGACCGTCACCTGCATCTGATGATGGAGCGTGCGCAGGAACAGCAGCGTGATTTGGCGTTGCTCATTCTGGATATTGATCTGTTCAAGCCGGTTAATGACAAGTACGGGCACAGTGTGGGGGACAAGGTGCTCAAGGAGTTTGCATCGCGTCTGCTGCGCTCTGTGCGGGGCGTGGATCTTGCCTGCCGTTACGGAGGCGAGGAGTTTGTTGTTCTGATGCCAGACACCAACCAACAGCGCGCCAACACCGTGGCCGAACGTGTCAGGGGCGCTATTGCCGATATGGAATTTTCGATTGAACCGGGCCTTGGGGTGGGGATTACTGTGAGTATTGGCGTTGCCCTGATCAATCGTGAAGGAGACACCCCCGAAAGCCTGCTCAAGCGCGCCGACCGGGCACTGTATCGTGCAAAAAAAATGGGCCGCAATCGGGTCGTTTTCGACGCAGCCTGAACTGAGGTCCGCCCTCGGGCAGATCATTGATACCAGTGGTTCGCAGGTAAGGTTAACGCTTTACTAAAACGCGCAAAATAGAGTCGTAGAAAGAGTCTTTCTATTGCTTCTGGTCTTTCCTTGCCTATTTTGGTTCTACATCGCCCTGCTCCTTTCGGGCAGAGCGATCGGAACCTACGGAAGATCTCAGGTCCGCCGCAATTCCTGAGTCCGTAGGACAGCTGGTCCGAATGCGGGTGGAGTGGCCTCTTCAATAGCCTGCTTCGGACCAGCGCCTCAAATTCAGCGTCAGCCTTTGGCTTCTGTCAGGGGCTGGCGTTTTTCATTTTGTTGTGCGCTTTGTTATGCGCAAAATAAAACCGCGCTTCCGTTTCGGGAAACGCGGCAGAGATGATCTGCTTATGCGAACTTGAAGCGTTCTACTTGATTTTTGCTTCCTTGAAATCCACATGCTTGCGCACTTTGGGATCATATTTGCGCTGGACCATTTTCTCGGTCATGGTACGCGCATTCTTCTTGGTTACATAGTAGAAGCCGGTATCCGCGGTCGAAACCATCTTTACCTTGATGGTATTTGCCTTGGCCATATTCTTTATCCTGAAAAGATGGGTGCCACAAATGTGGTCTGAAACTTTGGCGCGAAAATAGTCAACTGGCCTGAAATGTCAAGCTAGAGCTTTTTCAGGATAAGCGGGCGCCGGTAATCCGGTTCGAAAACGCGATAAAACAAAGACTTAGAGCAAGGTTTTGGTCCGTTACAAAACCGGAAAGTTTCTAAGGGAGTGCCTCCTGCCAGCGCGGTTGCCGCCCTGTCAATCATCCTTGTTGTCGGGGTCAAAGCCGTGCATGTAATTGGCCCATTGCAGGCCCACGATTGCGCCCTTGATCGGGGGCAGCAGCAGCAGGGGCAGCACTACCGCCAGCGGTACCAGTGTGAGCAAGTAGGCCAAAGGGGGGATGGTCCAGACCATTTCCAGATGCAGCATCAGACCGACCAGAATGTGCCCGACCAGAAGAATGGTGATATAGGGGGGTGCATCGTCGGCGCGTTGGTGGAACAGTTCTTCGCCACAGGCGGGGCAGATGTCGTTGACCTTGAGATAGGCGGCGAACAGCCTGCCTTCGCCACAGGCGGGGCACTTGCCACGCCAACCGCGAGAGAGGGCCTTGAAAAGCGGGCGTTTGGGCAGGCGTGCGATTGTTCCGCCGGTTTTGATTATCACGCTCATCATCGTTTTCCCTGCCTGGATTTCTTTCTTGACCTCGAAGAGGAGAAGTTTGGTTTGTCTTTTGCCTTTTGTCGACCCGGCGGCTTGACAATTTTTCCCCCCGTTAGCAGTTCGAAGCGCAATGCGCCAGCCATGGGGGCCGCTTCGCGCAGTTTTACCTGCACTCTGTCGCCAAGACGGAAACGCTCGCCGGTGCGCTCTCCGATCATGGCCTGCTGGCCCTCCATATAGCGAAAATAGTCGCGGCCCAGCGTTGTGGCGGGCACAAAACCATCGGCCCCGGTCTCATCCAGTTTCACGAAAAGCCCTGCGCGGGTGACCCCGGAAATCTTACCCTCAAACTTTGCGCCCAAGCGGGAGGAAAGATAATGGGCAATCAGTCTGTCCTGGGTTTCGCGCTCGGCGGCCATGGCGCGGCGTTCGGTGGCCGAAATTCCCAACGCTATTTCCGCCAGCTTTTGCCGGTCCTCTTCGCTCTTGGCGTTTTTGGAGAGCTTGAGTGCTGCGATGATTGCCCGGTGCACCATCAGGTCGGCATAACGCCGGATGGGTGAGGTGAAGTGGGCATAACGGGTGAGGTTGAGACCGAAATGGCCGAAATTTTCAGGGTTGTACTCGGCGCGGGCCTGCGAGCGCAGAATCATTTCGCTGACCTGCAAAATCTGGTTTGTCTGTCGCGCCTTGTTCAGCACCTGATTGAAGTGAAGCGGGCGCACCGAGCGGTCCTTGGTGAAACTGAGGTCAAGGGATTTGAGGAACTCGCGCAGGGCACTGACTTTTTCAAGCCCCGGCTGGTCGTGCACCCGGTAGATGAAGGGCGTGCGGGTTTTTTCCAGCGTCTCGGCGGCGCAGACATTGGCGGTGATCATCATCTCCTCGATGAGGCGATGGGCCTCGAGCCGATCAGGAACGATAACACGCTCCACATGGCCGCTTTTGTCGAGCAGAATGCGGCGCTCGGGCAGGTCCAGGTCAAGGGGACCGCGCTTGTCGCGGGCTTTGGCCATGGCTTGATAGGCACCCCACAGGTGGGCCAGCATGGGTTCGCTTTTTTTGGTTTGGTCGCCTGCAAAACCGTCAAAGGCCTTCTGGGCTTCGGTATAAGAGAGCTTTTGCGCCACCTTTATCGTTACCAGATGGAAGCTGTGAGATGTCCTTTGGCCTTGTTTGTCGATGATGAAACGCACCGCAAGGGCCGGGCGGTCCTGCCCCTGACGCAAGGAGCAAAGGTCGTTGGATATGTTTTCGGGCAGCATGGGCACCACCCGGTCAGGGAAATAAACCGAGTTGCCGCGCAAAAGGGCCTCCTTGTCGAGCGCGCTGCCCGGGCGCACATAGGCGGCCACATCGGCAATGGCGACGCTGACAATGTAGCCGCCGGGATTCTTCGGGTCGGGTTGGGCAAACACCGCATCGTCATGGTCTTTGGCGGTGGCCGGGTCGATGGTGACAAATCCGATTTCGCGCCAGTCCTCGCGGCCCTTCGTTGAAAGCGGCTTGGCAGCTTCGGCTTCACGCAGCACCTCGGGAGGGAAGCGGTAGGGGATTTCCAGATTGTGCAGGGCAATCAGGGAGACCGCGCCTTCCGAGGCGGGGTTGCCGACAATGGCGGTGACGCGGGCCTGATCCATCATCAACCGGCCGGTGGGGCGCACTTCGACCTCGACCAGATCGCCGTCTTTTGCCTTGCCCAGATCGCCGGGGCGGATGCGCATTTCCCTGAGCTTGCGGTCAACGGGCAACAGGCGGGCACCATCCTCGTCCATGCGGACAATGCCGATGCGTGCCCGTTGCAATTGGGGCAGGACTTTCATGGTTCTGGCGGAGTATGAGCCGTCCGGGTTTTCCCTAAGCCGGGCCAGAATGCGGTTCCCCGGAGCAGGAACCGCCCGGTCGTGGCGTGATGTCAGAATTGTGACAGTCGGGCGGGGGCCGTGATCATCGTTCCAGCTTGCGGGCTGGGCAATCAGGTTATCGGGGTCGCAATCGGGCAGAATGTCGAGCACCGTTACCGGGGGAAGTTTGCCAGTTCTATCTCGCGGTGGACGCCGGGCCACAATCTCAGGCCTTTTTCCTGGTCGCTGGTTTCTTTTTTGCCGCCGGTTTCTTTTTTGTGGCGGGCTTTTTCTTCTTCCCGCCGGAAGCGGCCTTGGCCGCAATCATTTCCAGTGCTTTTTCAAGCGTAACATCCTCGGGCTTTAGGTATCTGGGCAGGGTGGCGTT
>DROE01000204.1 GCA_011322005.1 Devosia sp. | reverse complement strand
TTTCACGGCTCGGAAAAAACGGGTAGGTAATGCACCCTCTTAACACTCTCACCGGCAGGGCGAAACCGGGGCGGGACATGAAATCTCGTTGCCAAGGTTGATGCGCCGTGGCAGTAAAATCCCATGAATGATTTGATAAAAACCAGCATTGAAGGGGCCGTGGCAATCCTTCGCCTGAACCGGCCCGAAGCCATCAACGCGCTTAATCCGGAAATGATGGCCTCCATCCATCAAAAGTTAACCGACTGGGCTGCGGACGACAGTATTTCGCTCGTCGTTTTCGAAGGGGAGGGCAAACGGGGCTTTTGTGCCGGGGGCGATGTGCGCTGGACGCGAAGCGCTGTTCTTGAGGGGCGGGCTGAACAGGCGGACGCTTTTTTTGCTCTGGAATACAGCGTCAACAAGATGATTGCGACCTATCCCAAGCCCCTCGCCGCCCTTACTCACGGAGCGGTGATGGGTGGGGGTATCGGGCTGGCGGGCCACGCAAAATACCGCTTTACCCACGAAGGGTCGCGCTTCGCCATGCCTGAGACCGCCATAGGCTTTTTTTGCGATGTGGGGGCGCAGTCCCTGCTCGCCGCAGTGCCCCGGCAGCGGGCTTTGATGTTCATGCTGAGCGGCGATGTTGTGGGTGCGGCGGACGCTGTTGCGCTTAATCTGGCCGACCGGATGGTGAAGGCGGAAGAATTCAAAGCCTTTGGCGAGCGGATTGTTGATGCAGGCAATGACGCTAACGCCCACGCGGCGCTTCAAGAGCTTGTCGGCGAGGGCGAAGGCGGGGGGGGAAGGCCGGAGTTCTGCTTGCTTGCCGATACTCACGCCGATTGTTTTGAGCCTGAGGATTGCAGCGAAATCATCGGGCGACTGGTTGGTGCATCGCAGAGTTCTGAGGCCCTGAACCGCATTGTGCATCTGATTCAAACCCGGTGCCCGACCTCGATGTGGGTGCATGTGCTCAGTCGCAAGGCCGCAACTGCCGACTCGGAAATCAGCGCTGTTCTGGCCCGTGACCTGCGACTGGCGCATCTGATGGTGCGCCGGGATGATTTTGCGGAAGGGGTGCGGGCGGTATTGGTCGACAAGGACCGGTCGCCACGCTGGCAACCCGAAAAAATTGCAGATGTAGACCAGGAAGAGATCATCAGGGCGCTTGCCGGATGAGCCGGTGCCTGCTTCCCTGTTTCTGACAGTGGTTCCGGAATTTTTGGCTATGCGAGCAATGCATTCCCGCGATATTAGGGGTTTATAAACCGTTCTGACAGAAACTCGCCTACGAAATTTTTCGGGCGGGTTTTTACTTATGGCAGCACGAACAGCGCAGGTTCTTGACCTTCCTCCGGTCATTGATCTGGACAGTATGGACAATGTGCGCGAATGGCTGATGAATGCCATGGACGAGGGCGATGTGGAACTAAACGCCGCCCCGGTGCAGCGCGTGGCGACCAACTCTTTGCTTATGTTGGTTTGTGCCAGTCAAACTGCTGCCGGTTTTGGTGTTGGTTTTGTTGTTTCTGACCAAAGCGATGCATTTAGCGAGGCGGTTGAACGCCTGGGCTTTAGCGAAATTTTCTCCAATTTCCGCAAAGGGAACTGACATGCGCGTTCTGACTGTAGATGACTCACGCACAATTCTTGCCATGCTCGAACATACCCTGAAGGCCGCGGGCTTTGAGGTGCTTCAGGCAATGGACGGCCAGCAGGGGCTGGATGTGCTGGCCGGGAGCGATGTTGATGTGGTGATTACCGATATCAACATGCCGGTGATGGATGGCATTGAGTTTATCAGAAATGTGCGCGCCAAGGGCGAGCACCAGAGCCTGCCCATACTCATTCTCACAACAGAAACCAGCCAGGAGAAAAGGGATCAGGGCAGGTCTGCGGGCGGAACGGGCTGGATCGTGAAACCTTTTGATCCGGCAAAGCTGGTCAGCGTCATAAACAGGGTGGTGCACTAGGTGTTCCAGCGAAAAGGGATAATGGTAGCACTTTCATGAGTGAACTTGACGAATTCAAAGCCACCTATTTTGATGAGTGCTCGGAGCTTCTGGCAGAGCTTGAAGAACAGTTTATCGCAATCCAGGAAGGTGACCACGACGCCGACCGGTTGAATGCCGTATTCCGGGCCATTCATTCCATCAAGGGCGGTGCGGGAGCCTTCGGCTTTGAACAGCTTGTCGAGTTTGCTCACTCATTTGAAACCATGCTTGACTTCGTGCGCGATGGCCGGGTGGAAATGAGCGAAGAGGTCGTCTCACTTTGCATCCGCTCCAACGATCTGGTGGCTGATTTTGTGGGAGCGGCCCGGGATGGGGTGGAACTGGCCGAAGATTATGGAGCGGAAGAGCTTGCTGCCTTCAAGATGTATGCGGGCGAAGAAGATGACGCGCCCATGGAGGAATTCGACATCGAGTTCACACCCGTAATGGTGCAGGTTGGAGACGATGATCAGCCTGAAAAACCGGTATCTGAAACGCCTTGCGATGAGGAGCGGCCCGACAGTTTTGACACCGCGCCGATGGAGCCGGGAGAGGGCGAACACTGGTACGTCAAGCTGACGCCATTCGCCAGGCTATATGAACGGGCCAATGATCCGCTGTTGCTGTTTCGTGAACTGATGGAACTTGGAGATGCCCGCATCAAGGCGAACCTGACCAAGATGCCTCCGCTGGGAGATTTCGATCCTTTTGGTGTCTATTGCAACTGGGAAGTTACCCTTGCTTCGCAAAATACCAGCGAAGAGGATATTCGTGAAGTCTTTGAATTCGTCGAGGGCGATTGTGAACTGATTGTGGAGCGCCGAAACGGGCAGGTTGCTGCCGAACTGGAGGTTGCCGGCCAGGACGCTGACAACGGCGTCTCCGAGCTTGGTGAACAGGGGAACCAGACCTCCGTACCGGCTGTTGATGATCAAGCTGCAACCGGATCGGGGCAGTCCGGTGAAGAAGAGGGCAAGGTGGTCAGTTTTGCCGACCTAGCGGCGGAAATCGAACCCGCACCGACTGCTGATGCCCAGGGCGGGGCAGGGGAGAAGAAGGCGTCCGCAGCGCCACCGGAGCCGGCAAAAAAGGCAAGTCCTGCGCCGGCCAAAACCAGTGCAATCCAGACCATCCGGGTGGACCTTGAAAAAGTCGACCGGGTTGTCAACATGGTTGGCGAACTGGTGATCACCCAGTCCATGCTCACCCAGCAGATGGATGACCGGCTCAGGGCGCAGTATCAGGAACTGGTACGCGGTGTTGAAGTGCTGGCGCAAACCACCCGTGGATTGCAGGACGCTGTGATGGCTATTCGCGCACAACCGGTGAAGTCGGTGTTTTCGCGCATGCCTCGCCTGGTGCGTGAACTCAATGCCAAGACGGGGAAAAAAATCCGCCTTGAAATGGTTGGTGAGCATACCGAAATTGACAAAACCATCATCGAGCAGCTCAGTGATCCCCTGACCCACATGATCCGGAATTCCGCTGACCACGGGATCGAACAACCCGAGGACCGGGTGGAGGCTGGAAAACCTGAAGAGGGCATCATCCAACTGTCCGCCGAACAGTCCGGAGGCAATATCATCATTGCGGTTGAAGATGATGGAGGGGGAATCAACCGTGAGCGGGTGCTCAATCTGGCCCGCGAAAAAGGTGTTGTCAGCGCCGACCAGCAATTGAGCGATGAACAGATAGATGAGTTGGTGTTTGCCCCGGGGTTTTCCACCGCAAGCGCGGTTTCGGACATTTCAGGGCGCGGAGTAGGCATGGATGTTGTCATCTCCAACATCAAGAAAATCGGAGGCTCGGTACATGTGCGTTCAACGCCGGGCAAGGGCACCCGCATGCAATTGCGTCTGCCCCTGACTCTGGCGGTTCTGGATGTGATGCTGGTGGAGGTCGCGGGGGTGCCCTATGTCGTTCCCCTGAGTTCCATCGTTGAAACGCTGCAGTGCCGGCGTGCCGAGTTCGGCCAGGGGCCCAGCGGGCGACAGGTGTTGCAGGTGCGGGGCGAATATGTGCATGTGATTGACTTGGCCTGCAGATTCGGAATGACTACGGAGGTTCCCGCCAAGGACCGTTTCGTGGTGCTTTGCGAGGCCGAGGGCGGCTCAAAGGTCGCTCTGATGGTTGACCAGATTGTCGGCCAGCAACAAGTGGTCATCAAGAGCTTGGAGGAAAACTTCCGGCGTATTGGCGGTATAGCGGGCGGAACCATTCTGGGGGATGGCAGCGTTGCCCTTATTGTTGATGTGCAGGGTCTAAAAGCCCCCAAGGAACAACAAACAGCCGCCTGATATGGCGTGAAGAGAGGTTGATTATGCAGGCATTCGAGCAACGGGACGAAAATGACGGGCACGACCCGGCTTCGGGTAATACCATGCAGCTCATAGCATTTCTCATCGGGGAGCAGGTTTACGGAGTGGAAATCACTACAGTGCGCGAAATTCGCGCCTGGAACGGAGCCACGCCGCTGCCCAACACGCAGGAGTATGTGCGCGGGGTGATAAATCTGCGCGGTACGATCGTTCCGATATTTGATCTGCGGGCCCGCTTTGGCGACGGCATTACCAGCCCGACCAAAAACCATGTGGTGGTGGTACTGTCTGTTGGGGAGAAATGGGTTGGTATTCTGGTCGATGCGGTGAGCGATATCTTGAGTGTTTCGCAGAGCGATGTGCACGGAGTGCCCGAAGGGAATAATCTGGATTCTGAATTGCTCAACGGCATTGTCACCCATGACAACAAGATGGTGGGCCTGATTGACCTTGACGCGATAGTTGCCGGAACCAACACCGAAAGCTAGATTGATTCAATCTAAGCACGAAGCGGACCAGGGGCAGGCCCCCCACGCTGTTGAACGGTCTGAGGGAAACTGTCAGGCCGCAACTGGCGGCCCGGCGCCTTTACGCTGCGCGGACTCAAAACAGATCGACATCCCCGCCGGTTCCTTGTGCAGACACGCCGGAAAGCTCGGGCTTGGAGAGTTCGTCAAGGCTCAGGTTTTCCCAGATTTTGTCAGACTCATCCTCATTGAAGGCCAGTCCGGTCCGGTCCATCTGGTGGATGGCGGAAATGATATTGGAACAACGCTGCTCAATTCGGTCCTGGGCCTGTAATCCGACGAGCAGGCGCTGGGTGGCGTCCAGGCGGGCGGCGGCATCCGAGTTGGTTGTGTCCAGAAGCGCAATCAGCGCATCGTTGAGTTCGACAACCATCTCCCGGGTCTGGCGAACGGTCTCATCCAGTTCGGTTGCAAGTCTTTTAAGCGCCATGCGCAGGGTTCCCCAATGTGTCGCAACCCACGATAGAGGGCAATTCCTAATACCGGTCTGCGGCTCCGTGGAAATACTCAGGTAAATAACACGATGGTTAGCACTTCACTAACCTGTCCGGGGCTATAAATTTGTCTTAAGTCGCGCAACGAAAACGCCCGGAGCGGAAACTGATGTCGTTAGCCAGAGCAGCGCCGCAAGGCTTGGAGCGTGGCCGTATCACCAATGTGCATCAGGGAGACTGCCACGTCTCCGGAGATCTTGAAGCCACCCTTACCACGGTTCTTGGTTCGTGCATTGCCGCATGTGTGCGCGACCGGGTTGCCCGGATTGGCGGCATGAACCACTTTCTGTTGGCCGAACAATCCGGTGCGGCCCGCGACCGCTACGGTGCTTCGGCACGTTATGGCGCATTTGCGATGGAACAGCTCATCAACAAGGTGCTTGGTGAGGGCAGCGGCAGAAAGTCCAACCTTGAGATAAAGGTATTCGGGGGAGGCAACATAAATTCATCACTTGCTGATGTCGGTGCAAAAAACGCCGAATTCGTGCGCGGCTTCCTGGCCAGCGAGGGATATGAGATAGCCGGAGAGGATCTGGGAGGCACTTTTGCGCGCCGCCTGATGTTCAGGCCGGTCCAGGGACGCGTATTCGTCAAGCGGCTTGATGCGGCAGCGGGAAAAACCGTGGCAAGGGAAGAAATGGCCATCGCCGACCGTCAGAAAGTGGAGGTGTCCACGGATGATATCGAGCTGTTCTAATTGTCCGCAGTTTCCCTATTCGGGTGGCTTGCCATCGTTGGTACCAAGATTTCTCAGCAGGAGGTGACAGTAGCGCCATGGCCGAAGCAGAGGTTGCCCTTAGTGACAGGGAATTTGACAAAATCCGCGACCGTATCTACAGAATCGCCGGAATCTCGCTGGGTGATGCCAAGCGTACACTTGTGGTGTCGCGTCTGTCCAAACTGGTTCGCACCAAGGGTTTGAATTCGTTCGATGCCTATGTGGATTTTCTGGACAAGGAGGCAACCGCGGATGAAAAACAGACCTTCGTCAATGCACTCACCACAAACCTGACCCGGTTTTATCGGGAAGGGCATCATTTTGATCATCTGGTTGACTATGTGCGCCGCCTGATTGCCGGGCCGCATCACAAAAGTGCCGATGGCAAAGCAAGACTAAGGATCTGGTCTGCGGGTTGTTCCACCGGCCAGGAACCCTACACCATAGCCATGTGCCTTATGCAACATTTCCCCCAACTCAGAAACTGGGACTTTCGGATTCTGGCAACGGATGTGGATACCAATGTGGTGGCAACAGCGGCCGCGGGAACCTATCCGCAATCAGACCTGGAGGGATTGTCGAAAGAGCAGGCCAAGATGTTTGAAATCGTGGGGGATGGAACCATTCGGGTACCCGCCCCATTGAGAAAACTTGTGGTTTTCAAGCCTCTCAACCTGATGCAGGACTGGCCGCTGAAAGGCCCGTTTGACGCGATCTTCTGCCGGAATGTGACCATCTATTTTGACAAGCCCACCCAGACGCGCATTTTTGAGCGTTTTGCCGGGCTGCTGGAAGAGGGTGCATTTCTCTATATCGGGCACTCGGAAAACATGCGGGCGGAGGCCCTGGGCTTCAGGCTTGAAGGCAAAACCATATATCAGCGCCTGGCTGGCGAAAACGGGAGGGCGGTGGCATGAGTATACGGGTTCTGGTTGTTGATGATTCGGCGCTTATCCGGGAAGTGCTTTCCTCCACCCTCTCCAGGGAGGGAGACATCGAGGTGGTGGGCGCTGCCGAAGACCCGCTGGTGGCCCGGCAGAAAATAAAAGAGCTGAACCCGGATGTGGTGACGCTGGATATCGAAATGCCCAACATGAACGGGCTGGAATTTTTGTCCAAACTCATGCGCCTGCATCCGCTGCCGGTGGTCATGGTTTCAACCCTTACGCAAAAAGGGGCCAGCGAAACCATGCTGGCTCTGGAACTGGGGGCCGTGGATTTTGTGGCCAAGCCGGGTCACGACCTGGCAGGCGGGCTGGAGGGGTTTGGCGCCGAGTTGCGGACCAAGGTGCGAGCAGCCGCGCAAAGTGATGTACGCGGGCGCGCAATGCGAGGTCCGGTCAAGAAAGGCGGTGCGCTCAACCTGGCGGACGCGCACAACAATTCCGTGATTGCGATTGGCGCGTCAACGGGCGGTGTGGATGCCGTACGCGCGGTCTTGTCGGCGCTTCCCTCCAACAGCCCGCCCGTTGTTGTTGCCCAGCATATGCCGCCGGAGTTCACCAAGCGCTTTGCTGACCGGCTCAACGAGCAGGTTGCGCTGGATGTGAAGGAGGCTGAAGAGCGCATGCCGCTCAAACCGGGACGTGCGATCATTGCCCGGGGCGGACGTCATTTGCGTGTTGAAAGCAGGGGGGGGGCTTTGAAATGCCGGCTGGGCGAGGATGAAAATGTTTCAGGCCATCGCCCGAGCGTTGATGTGCTTTTTGAGTCCGTGGCAAGGGCCGTGGGTGACAAGGCGGTAGGCGCGATTTTGACCGGTATGGGAAAAGACGGGGCCAGGGGCCTGAAGCTCATGCGTGAAGCGGGCGCCTATACGGTTGGGCAGCGCAAGGGGTCGGCCCTTGTTTATGGCATGCCAAGGGCCGCAGCGGAAATGGGGGCGGTCGTGGATGAGGTTGATGTGGAGGAGATAGCTGCGCGACTTGTCAGCGGATTGGCAGGGGAGAAGAGCGCCGCCTGAACAAAAGAGGTAATCACGACCGGGCAGTTGAGAAATTGGTAAGTGTTTTGCCCTATGACCAAAGGCGATGAGTTAGCGTTCCAACAAGAGCAAGAGAACCTCAAGCGCCATGCCAAAAGCAAGTGATATCAGTGTACTCGTGGTGGATGATCAGCAGTCGATGCGCGGCATTTGCAAGTTCATCCTCAACCAACTCGGCTTTAAGGAAATCACCGAAGCAAAAAGCGGGCGAGATGCGCTGGGCAAACTGGAAAAGACCAAAATCGATCTGATTATTTCAGACTGGAACATGGACGATATTGACGGTCTGACGCTGCTCAAGGTGATACGCAAGCATCCCAGGACCAAGGGCATGCCCTTTATCATGGCCACGGGCCGTTCCGACAAGGAGCAGGTGAAAGAAGCCATTGTTGCAGGGGTAAACAACTACATTATCAAGCCGTTTGATGCCGGTTCGATGAAGAAAAAAATCGAGGCGGTTGTCGGGGTTCTTGCCTGAGCGGGCGTTTGGTCCAGAGGGCAGCGGCAAAAGGGGCAAGCGGTCGCGCAAATGACCAGGCCCGGACCCGGCGGCCCGACATTTCTCTTTCCCTGACCTTGGGGAGGCTGGATATCGCGAACCCCGGGTTGCGCATCAGTCCTGCCGGCTCTCTTTGCTCAAGAGCCGGCACTGCCTGTGCTCTGGAGCTGATGGGACCGCAGGCCTGGTCACTTTTTGCTGCAAGTCCTGCGGGTTTACCACAAATTAAGGTTGTTCTCCGTACTTTCCCGATAGATGTTTCTACGCAGGGGGCTTTGGAAAAATGAGCGCTTCTTCAACAAGCCGGTCCGGGTTTGATCTTCAATATTCCATCTCGCGCTTGTCCGTTCGGGCGCGCATATTCATTCTGGCGCTGGTGCCCATAGTGGGTCTGTTGTTCATGAGCTTCCTGGAGTTGAGCAACGAGTTCAAAGCGGAAGAGGCCAACAGGCAGACGGCCATGTTCGCGCAAAAAATTCCCATACTTTCCGCAGTCGTGCACGAACTGCAAAAAGAGCGCGGATTGTCAGCTGGATATATTGATTCAGAGGGGCGAAACTTTTCGAGCGAACTGGCAGATCAGCGGCAGCTGACGGATGCCAAAGTGGCTGAATTCCAGGCCCAGGCCCGGATGATCCTGCAGATGGCTATGAATGAGCGATTGGACAGCGAGTTATCCCATACACTGGAAAAGTTTGACCTGTTGGCAGAAACCCGCTCCGCAATATCCCGGCTTGAAATGCAAAAAGGCGATATGATCGCCTTTTATTCGGATATTGTCTCCGATCTTTTGGCAAATGTTGAACTGCAGGTTTCGATTTCAAGTGATGTTGGGCTTACAAATCGCCTGCGCGCGCTGGAAAACCTTTTGCAGGCCAAGGAACGGGCCGGGATTGAACGGGCGGTCGGGGCGGGTGCTTTCTCCTCCAAAAACATAAGTCCCGCCGACTATGCCAAATTTGTCAGCATGGTGGAAATTCAGAATGTTTTACTCGCCGAGTTCGAGGAGAACGCGGGAGAATTTCTGGTTGGTGTGCTGCGCGAGACCATGAGAGGACCTGTTCTGGAACGGGTGGACAGGTATCGCGAAGTTCTCAGGCAGGTACCATTCGGCGCGTCCCTGGCTGGAATTTCAGGTGAACAATGGTTTGAGGCAGCCACTGCGCGCATAGACCTTCTCAAGCAGGTTGATGATGCCGCGACTGCCGATGTTGTAGAAGTTTCCGGGGAGATGGCGGCCAGCGCCGCAAGAAAACTGTTTGTGGTTTCTTCGATTGTTGTCGGCGTTCTTTTGCTCTCGATTGCGCTTTCAGTTGTCGTTGTGCGCTCGATAAGCGGTCCGATAATTCGCTTGACGGGAACCATGGACGAGTTGGCCCGGGGCAATTACGAAGCAGAGATTACCGGGGTTGCCAATCGGGATGAACTGGGGCGGATGGCCCGCGCTGTTGAAGTGTTCAAGGAAAACGGGCTGAAAGTTGCGGCCCTGACCGAAGAGGAAAAGGCAACAGCGGTCCGAAACAGGGCCGAGCACAGCCGGATGATGGCCGAACTTCAACAGGCGTTCGGTGCGGTTGTGGATGCGGCCGCCACCGGGGATTTTACGCAGCGTGTCACGGCTGAGTTTCCCGATGCTGAACTCAACGAACTCGGATTGCAGGTCAACAGGCTTGTGGAAACCGTTGACCGGGGCCTGAAAGAGACGGGCAGCGTTCTGGGCGCTCTGGCAAACGCGGATCTGACCAGCCGGGTCGAGGGCGATTATGAAGGTGCATTCCTCCAACTCAAGGAGGATACCAATGCGGTGGGAGAAAAACTCACCGAAATTGTTGGCCGGTTGCGGGATACTTCGGGAGCGCTAAAAACGGCGACCGGTGAAATTCTTGAAGGGGCCAACGATTTGAGTGAACGCACAACCAAGCAGGCGGCAACTGTTGAAGAGACGTCAGCCACGGTGGAAGAGCTCGCGGGCACTGTGATGCAAAGTGCAGAGCAGGCTGATGGCGCGAGTTCCAAATCCCGGGCCCTTGCGCAAACGGCGGAGGAAACCGGAGGCGTTGTTTCCAAGGCGACCGATGCCATGGAGCGCATCACCAACTCTTCGGCCAAGATTTCAAATGTTATCGGCATGATTGACGATATTGCCTTCCAGACCAATCTTCTGGCGCTCAACGCTTCTGTGGAAGCGGCGCGGGCCGGGGAAGCAGGCAAGGGTTTTGCGGTTGTTGCGGTGGAAGTCAGGCGGCTGGCCCAAAGCGCCGCGGAGGCTTCAAGCGAAGTCAAACAATTGATCGAGCAGAGTGCGAACGAGGTCGAGCAGGGAAGCAAGTTCGTTACCATTGCGGCGGACAAGCTGCGGGGCATGATTGAGAGTATCCAGGAAAACTCCACCCTGATGCAGGGAATTGCCAAAGCGAGCCGGGAGCAGGCCTCTTCGATTGAAGAGGTCAACGCAGCGGTGCGCCAGATGGATGAAATGACCCAGCACAATGCGGCACTGGTGGAAGAGACCAATGCGGCGATCGAGCAGACCGACAATCAGGTGGTTGAACTGGACCGGATTGTTGATGTGTTCAAACTGAAGGGGGTTGGCGGGCACCAATCCTCCAGCGCCAAGCAAAAGCCCCCAGCTGACAAACCGGCCGGGGACGCGCGCGGGCTTCAAAGCAGGGTGAACGAGGCCGCCAAGTCCTACCTCTCTGAGGGGAACGCGGCGATGGACAGTGACTGGGCGGAGTTTTAGCCCTCCAAGACGTAACCAAAATACCGGTCACAGGGGCGCCACATGGTGCCCCTTTTCCCTTTGCGCGGCTTTTGGGGCATTGACCCAATGCATCACTTGTGAACACATGCGCGCCTGAACACTGTTGGGTCTTATCTGTGTTAGCGGGGGTCGTGTGTCTGGGGACAAGTTGAACGAAGAACCGGTTGTCGAGGTCAAGAATGCAACCAAGCGCTATGGGGGGCTGATCGCGGTCAATGATTGCTCTCTTAGCGTAACGCGCGGTTCGATAACCGGTTTAATCGGACCCAACGGGGCCGGAAAAACTACCCTTTTCAACATGGTTGCGGGCACGCAAAAACCCGACGGCGGGCAAATCCTGTTCGATGGGGAGGATGTCACAGGGCTTGCGCCTTATGAGTTATTCGGGCGGGGAATGCTACGCACCTTTCAACTCGCACATGAGTTTTCCCAGATGACATCACTTGAAAACCTGATGATGGTGCCCGACGATCAGCCCGGCGAAAGTCTTGTCAATACCTGGTTTCGGCCTTCGCTGGTTGCCTCGCGTGAACTGGAGGTGCGCCAGCGCGCCAACGACGTGATTGATTTTCTACGACTTGGCCATGTCAGGGACGAGTTGGCGGGCAATCTCTCGGGCGGGCAGAAAAAGCTGCTGGAGCTCGGCCGCACCATGATGGTGGACGCAAAGCTGGTGTTGCTCGACGAAGTGGCTGCGGGGGTCAACCGTACCCTGCTCAAGGACTTGGCAGGCAACATTGAGCGCATGAACCGTGAGTTGGGTTATACTTTTTTTGTCATCGAGCATGATATGGACCTCATCAGCCGCCTTTGCCATCCGGTGATTGTGATGGCGCAGGGCGAGGTTATCGCTGAGGGGCCGATGGAGGAAATCCGCCAGAACCCTGAAATCATCGAAGCCTATTTCGGCACTCCGGTGGAGGTGGCCTGATGGCTCTGGTCAAACTTGAAAATATCGAGGCCGGCTATGGTGGCGCGCCCATTCTCAAGGGTGTCAACATGGAGATTGGTAACAGCGACATCGGGGTTATCGTGGGGCCGAACGGAGCGGGCAAATCCACCGCGCTCAAAGCAATATTCGGCCTGCTCAGCGTTACGGGGGGCAGCGTCAGCTTCAGGGGAGAGGATGTCACCAACGCCCTGCCCGACAAACTGGTGCCTCTGGGGCTGAGCTTTGTGCCTCAGGAGCACAACGTCTTTACCTCCATGAGTGTCAACGAAAATCTGGAGATGGGGGCCTTTATCCGGCGGGACGATTTTTCCGATACGCTCACATCCATCTACGACATGTTCCCGCCCCTGAAGGAAAAGCGCTGGCAGAATGCGGGGGAGCTTTCAGGCGGACAGCGTCAGATGGTGGCCATGGGGCGAGCCCTGATGAGCCAGCCATCCCTGCTTTTGCTCGATGAGCCCTCGGCGGGCCTTTCGCCGCGCTACATGCTGGAAATCTTTGAACAGGTGGTGAAAATCAACGCTTCGGGAGTTGGTATATTGATGGTTGAGCAGAACGCGCGTCAGGCACTATCTTTTGCCACAAGGGGCTTTGTGCTGGCCAACGGGCAGAACAGGTTTACCGGAACCGGGCGCGAACTGCTGGACGATCCGGACGTTGCCAAAAGCTTTCTTGGGGGCTGAACATGAACGAGCTGATTTTTCTCATCAACAAGGTGTTGATTTCGGGCACAGTTCTGGGCTCGATCTATGCGCTGGGCGCGGTTGGCATCACGCTGATATTCGGTATCCTGAGGTTTGCCCATTTCGCCCATGGCGATATGATGACCATGGGTGCGTTCATTACATTTGTGCTGGCCGGAATCGCGGCGGGTTTGGGTGTTGTTGCGCCGGTTCCGCTGGCGATTGTGGTGCTGCCGCTGGCGATGGCGGTGGCGGCAATGATGGCGCTTGGCATCGACAAGGGATTTTACGCACCCCTTCGTGCTCGCGGAGCAAAGCCGG
>DROE01000203.1 GCA_011322005.1 Devosia sp. | reverse complement strand
TGGCGGCAGGGCGGGCACCCGGCGACCGGCTGGCCATCATCTCCAATGCCACCCTGCCCGAGCAAAGCGTTGTTGAAACCACTCTGGGCGAAGTGTACGAACTGGTGGGCGCCCGGCAGATTGCCACCCCTTCGGTTGTTGTTCTTGGGCCGGTCAGTCGGTATCGGGAGGTGCTGGACTGGTACGGCCCGGCCAAGAGGAAAAACTCCCTTGGCTGACAACAAACCCGCCTCAGGATTTATCATCGCTGCCCCGACTTCAGGCTCCGGCAAGACGACGATTGCGTTGGGTCTGGCGGCGGCACTGAGGAACAGGGGTGTCAAAGTCGCGCCCGCCAAGACCGGCCCCGATTACATCGACACTGCATTTCTGAGTGAAGCGGCCGAATTTCAGGCGGTTAATCTGGACCCCTGGGCCATGGCTCCTGACCAGCTTCGCGCCCGCGCCGCCAGCCAGTCTTTGGGTGCCGACCTGTTGCTGGTCGAGGGGGTGATGGGCCTGTTTGACGGGGCGGCGGACGCCACCGGCTCCACCGCCGACCTTGCCGCCATCCTGCAGCTTCCGGTTTTTCTGGTGGTGGATGTGGTACGGCAATCCCAGTCGGTGGCGGCGCTGGTCTCCGGCTTCGTCAACTGGCGCAAGGACATCAAAATTGCCGGTCTCATCCTCAACAATGTCGGCAGTGCCCGCCACGATTTGTTGCTGCGCCGGGCGCTTGAGGCTCTGGAAATCCCCATATTGGGGAGCATTCCCCGCGATGCCGGGCTGGCGCAGCCCCAGCGCCATCTGGGTCTGTTGCTGCCCGATGAAATCGAAAATTTCGGCGTCTTTGTCCGGCGGGCGGCAAAAACTGTCTCTGCCCATTGCGACCTTGAAAAAATCCGGGCGCGGGCCACGCCGGTGGGCGAAGGGGAGCTGCCAAAGAGCCTCGTTCCGCTGGGCCAGAACATCGCCATTGCCAAAGACAGGGCTTTTGCGTTTCTTTATCGGCACTGGCTCAACGAATGGCAGGCGATGGGTGCAACGTTCAGCTTCTTTTCGCCTCTTGCCAACGAATCCGTGCCGGAAAGTGCCGATGCGGTGTTTCTGCCCGGGGGTTACCCTGAACTGCATGGGGAACAACTCGCCGGATGTACAGGTTTTTTTACCTCGCTGAACATGGCCCGCGACCGGGGGGCGCTGATTTACGGGGAGTGCGGAGGTTTCATGGTGCTCGGGCAAACCCTGGCCGACAAGAACGGCAACACCCACCGGATGGCCGGGCTGCTGCCCCATGAAACGCGCATCGACCGCCCGTGCCGCGTGCTGGGATACCGGCGCCTGTCGCATGATTCGCCCCTGCCATGGAACGCAAAACTTACCGGCCACGAGTTTCACTATTCTACCGGTTCGGGCCATGAATTGCCGCCCCTGTTTCAGGCGAGGGATGCTCTGGGCGGGGAACTGGCGCCCATGGGCGCAATTTCAGGCCGGGTCATGGGCTCCTATGCCCATGTGATTGACGTGGACGGCGGAGGGCAGGCATGAGCGCTAAAGCGCTGATGATGATGGGCACCGGCTCGGATGCGGGCAAGTCGCTGATTGTTGCCGGGCTGTGCCGTGCGTTCACGCGGCGGGGCCTCAGGGTCATGCCCTTCAAGCCGCAAAACATGTCCAACAATGCAGCGGTGACCGCCGATGGCGGCGAAATCGGACGGGCCCAGGCCTTGCAGGCGCGCGCGGCGAAGCAGGAGCCGACAACGGCCATGAACCCGGTTCTGCTCAAGCCCGAGCACGAAACCGGCGCGCAGCTTGTCGTGCGCGGAAAACGCATCGGCTCAATGCCCGCGCGGGAATATTTTGCCGCGCGCGGGCGATATCTGGAGCCGGTACTCGAAGCGTTTTCCGAACTGAGTGCTAAGGCCGACCTGGTGCTGGTCGAGGGGGCGGGCAGTGCCTCGGAGATAAATCTCAGGCACAATGATATCGCCAATTTTGGTTTTGCCCGGGCCGCTGATGTGCCGGTCGCCATTGTTGGCGACATTGCCCGGGGCGGGGTTATCGCTTCGCTTGTGGGCACATTGGCTGTGATTGAGAAGGACGATGCGGCACTGGTGGTTGCGACCATAGTCAACCGCTTTCAGGGCGACCCGTCTCTTTTCGAGGACGGGCGTCGTGAGATTGAAAAGCGCACCGGCCGCCCCTGTTTTGGCCCGATTCCCTTCTTTGAAAGGGCTTCTCTTTTGCCGGCAGAAGATGTGCTGGGCCTGCAAGAGGCAACGGAAAACCCGAGCGGGAAAAAGCAAATTCTCACCGCTGTGCCCCGCCTGCCGCGCATCGCCAATTTTGACGATCTGGACCCCTTGCGGACCGAGCCCGGGGTTGAGCTTGTGGTGGTGCCGCCGGGCCAGCCCCTGCCGCGCCAGGCCGACCTGATTATCATTCCTGGTTCCAAATCCACCCGCGCTGATTTGGCTTTTTTGCGCCAGCAGGGCTGGGACATTGACATCAAGGCCCATGTGCGCAGCGGCCGCCCGGTGCTGGGGCTGTGTGGCGGGTTCCAGATGCTGGGGCAGAGCATCGCCGATCCCGAGGGGCTGGAGGGCGAGGCGGGAACCAGCGAAGGGCTGGGCCTTCTCGACGTGAAAACCGTTCTGGCCCCGGCCAAGCAATTGCGCGTTGAACAGGGAACCGACACCAGGTTCGGCGCGGCCCTGACCGGCTATCACATGCATCTGGGAGAAACCGCTGGCCCGGATACGGAGCGGCCCTTTGCCCTGGTCGGAGGCGCGCCGGAGGGGGCCATGTCCGCCGATGGGCTGGTTATGGGCACCTATCTGCACGGGCTTTTTGCCGCTGACGGGTTTCGCGGACGGTTTTTGAAGGAACTGGGGGCAAAAAACGCAGGCGCCCAGAACTATGAAAACCAGATTGAACGAGTGTTGGACCAGCTTGGCGAGCATCTTGAGCAACATCTTAATCTGGATGCCCTGCTGGCGCTGGCGCGACCGTCGCAACTGAAGTAAACCTGACCCATGTTCTTCCCGGCCGCCTTTATCGCCATGCTCGTCGACCGCTTTGTGCCCTACCCGGACTGGCTGACCCGCGCCATCGGACACCCGGTCATCTGGCAGGGCGCGCTGATAGGGTTTCTGGAAAAACGGCTGAACCTGCCTCAAGCATCCCCCCGCGAGCGGCGCGATGCCGGGGTGGTGATGCTGGCCCTGCTGATTGCCGCCTCGCTGAGCGTTTCAGCGGTTATCGGGCTTCTGCTTCAGAGCGTTCCTTACGCTTTTGTCGTCGAGGCCTTGCTGGCCTCGACCCTGCTCGCCCACCATGAACTGGCAAAATCCGTGGCCCTTGTGGCCGAAGAAACCGGCGTCTCGCCGGAGCGCGGACGGCAGGCGGTAGCCCATATTGTGGGGCGCGACACAGAAGAGCTCGATGAAGCGGAAATTTCCCGCGCCGCCATCGAGAGCCTGGCTGAAAACAGTTCGGACGGGGTGATTGCCCCTTTGTTCTGGTTCGCTATTCTCGGCCTGCCGGGGATAATTGTTTACAAAGCCATCAACACTGCGGATTCGATGGTCGGGCACAAAACCCTGCGCTTTGTCGATTTTGGCTGGGCCAGTGCAAAACTTGACGATGTGGTCAACTGGATACCTGCAAGGCTGACGGCGCTGCTCTATGCGCTGGCAGCGCGATTTGACGTCGAAAAGGCAGTGACCCGAGCCTGGGAAACCGCAAAACGCGATGCCCCGAAACACGCCTCGCCCAACGCGGGCTGGCCTGAAGCGGCGCTGGCCGGGGCGCTCGGGTTTGGCCTTGGCGGTTCGCGAAACTATGGCGGCAAAACTCTGGACCTGCCGGCCATGGGCAAGGGGAAACGTGACCTTGGCCCGCCCGACATCTACCGGGCGCTGCGTCTGTTTGAGGTGATGACCACAATTGCGCTTGCGATGGTTGGTTTTCTGGCTCTGATGCAAATCTGAGCTCAGCTCTCAATAGCGCCCTTGAGCACCAGTGGCAGCCCGGCAGTAACAAACACCACATTTTCACAGACCGATGCCACCCGCTGATGCATCAGACCTGCATTGTCACGAAATTCCCGCGCCAGCCTGTTATCAGGCACGATGCCCTGGCCCACCTCGTTGGATATGAGGATAATTTTTGCGGTACTGGTTTTTTCAAGCACTGCCAGAAGTTCACTTATGCCTTTGTCCAGCGGCCCGGCCTCTGAAAACATCAGATTGCTCAGCCACAGGGTAAGGCAGTCCACCAGTACCACATCGTGTTCCAGTGCCGCCCCTCTTATGGCCTTGGCCAGGTCAAGCGGCTCTTCAAAGGTTGTGAACTTGTCTGAACGGCTGGCTTTGTGCTCGGCGATGCGCTTTTTCATCTCCGCGTCACCGGCCCTGGCGGTGGCGATATAGGCAGGGGACGGGCTGAGATTCAGCGCCATCTGCTCGCCAAGGCGGCTTTTGCCCGAGCGCGTGCCGCCCAGAATAAAACTATGCCCGCCCCGCAAAACCCCCCTCCTTCCAAAACGTTTGGGTAACCGCCGCAATTGGGTGCGTATGCATTTTTCCAAAACACGCCACCTTATAGAACACAAGCGCGACCCATGCACGGATATTGTTTGCGCGGGAAAGTCAAAAAGACTTTCCCAACGGCTTTTTTAGCTCTATCGTCGCGCACGATTTGGTCCCTCATTCAAGTTCACGGAGCACAAGACTTGGAGCAGCTATTTTTGGGCGTTGATGGTGGGGGCACCAAGTGCCGGATGCGCCTTGCTGATGAGAATCTTGCAACATTGGCAGAGGTTGTTGTCGACAGTCCCGTCAACCTGCAGTTGCGCAACGGGGATGCGGCCTATGACACGGTCCTGCAATCCATTCCCCGGCTGTTCGAGCGGGCCGGAATTGACGTGGCCGAAGCCAGGAATACCTATGCCTGTTTCGGCATGGCCGGGGCGCGCCTGCAATCGGCCCGGCTGGCCTTTGGCGCCCGCGACTTCCCCTTCGCCAGTCTTGAAGTGCTCGACGATGTGGATATTGCCCGGGCCGGCGCCCACGAGGGCGAGGATGGCGCGGTGCTGATAATCGGCACCGGCTCGGCCGGTTTTGGCATGGTGGATGGTAAAAAACTGCAGGTCGGGGGCTGGGGTTTTCTTATAGGAGACACCATGTCGGGTGCCATTCTGGGGCGCGAACTGCTGCGCAGGAGCGTTGCCGCCCATGAAGGTATGAGCCCTGCAACGGCGCTGAGCAAAGCTGTAATGAAGCGATTTGACAATGATCCGGGCAAGATGATGGCCTGGTCATTTGACAACCCGGACGCCCTGGCCGACGCGCTGCGTAATGAGGGGGCGGGGCTTGAACCAGCCCACGGTTTTTCCCGCCATGCACGGCCCACCGACTATGGCCGGTTCGTGCCGATGATTTTCGAATATCTTGAACAGGGTGATGCTTTGGCCAAGGAACTGCTGGAGTTTGAGCTTGACGCCATCGACACCTATGTCAACTGGTTCGCCGTCCGGGGCGCAAAAGCTCTGGCACTGGTTGGGGGGCTGGGCCAGCGCCTGCATCCGCTCATCAAAAAAAGATATGGCGATATTATCGTTCAGCCCAAGGCCGGGCCTCTGCACGGCGCATTGATACTGGCCCGATTGGCGTTCAACAATGCCTGATTTCCTCTCCTTACTGCTGCCTCTTCATTCCCAACCGCTTTTCAGGGAGTCTTGAATTGTCTTCACAATATATTCCGGTCCCCCCGTTTGATTATGTGGTTTTCGGCGCCACCGGCGACCTGACAAGACGCAAGCTCATCCCGGCGCTCTATTACCGCTTCCGGGATGGTCAGTTCGACGAGCGTTCGCGCATTATCGGGGTGTCCCGCTCCAAATGGGACGACAAAAAAATGCGCGAGGTGGCACGCAAATCCGTTGAGGATTTCGTCGACAAGGATTTCCTCGACAAGGAGGTCGTTGAGCGTTTTGTCAGTTGCTTTTATTATGTGCCCAATGATGTAACCAATGAAAAGGGCTGGGCCGAACTGGACGGTAAACTGCGTGACGACAAAGATATCGTGCGCGCCTTTTATCTGGCGGTAGCCCCCAACCTGTTCGCCCCCATCTCAAATTACCTGACAAAAAAGTGCTACTGCCACAAGGACGCGCGAGTGGTGCTGGAAAAACCCCTCGGCCATGACCTGGCGTCTTCCATAGAGATAAACGATGCGGTGGGGGCGGCCTTCAGCGAAGACCAAGTCTACCGTATCGACCATTATCTGGGCAAGGAAACGGTGCAGAACCTGCTGGCGCTCAGGTTCGCCAACACCATGTTCGAGCCCATCTGGAACGCAGCCCATATCGACCATGTGCAGATTACGGTGGCCGAATCCGTGGGCGCTGGAACTCGCGGCTATTATGATGACAGTGGCGCTTTGCGGGACATGATTCAAAACCACATTTTGCAGCTATTGTGTCTGGTGGCCATGGAACCCCCCGCTTCGGACGATGCAAATGCGTTGCGGGACGAAAAGCTCAAGGTGCTGCGGGCGCTCAAGCCCGTTGTCGGTGACGACCTGAGAAGAAATTCGGTGCGCGGGCAGTATCGTGGCGTGCGCTCGGGTTCGGTTGAAGTTGCCTCCTATCAGGACGAATTGCCTGACGACAAGAAGGGCTCCCACACCGAGACCTTCGTCGCCATCAAGGCCGAGGTGGAAAACTGGCGCTGGGCCGGGGTGCCCTTCTATATCCGCACCGGAAAACGGCTGGCCACCCGCATGTCCGAAATCGTTATCCAGTTCAGCCAGATACCCCACTCCATGTTCACGCGCGCCCAAGGTGCGCCCCAGGCCAACAAGCTGGTGATACGCCTGCAACCTGATGAGGGCGTGAAGCTGTTCATGATGATCAAGGACCCCGGACCCGGCGGCATGCGCCTGCGCGAGGTCAACCTCAACCTCAGTTTTGCCGAGGAGTTCGAACAGCGCACCCCGGACGCCTATGAACGCCTGCTGTTGGATATCATTCGAGGCAACCAGACCCTTTTCATGCGCCGTGACGAACTGGAGGCGGCCTGGAAGTGGGTCGACCCCATCAGGCAGGCCTGGGACGAGGCGCCGGAGCCGCCCCAGCCCTATACGGCCGGAACCTGGGGACCCACCGGCTCGATTGCCCTGATTGAACGGGACGGACGCACCTGGCACGAGGAAAGTGACTATTAAGGGTGCGTCGGCTGCCGAAAAGGGAAAGGTTGGACCATGAGACAACAGAACAACTTTGCCGACGCCGGTGAACTTGCCAATGCTCTTGGCCTTGCGGTGGCTGGCAACCTGAACACTTCGCTTGCAGAATCGGGCAGGGCGTCGCTGGCGGTTTCGGGCGGTTCGACCCCCACACTTTTTTTCAAAGCACTGGGTGCCCGCAAGGATGTGGACTGGTCAAAGGTGACGGTAACACTTGTAGACGAGCGCTGGGTGGATGAAAAGTCCCATCGCTCCAATGCACGCCTGGTGAGGGACAAGCTGTTGCAGGGCCCAGCGTCTGCCGCCCGTTTCGTGCCCCTTTATTCGGGGGGCAAGATGCCGGATGAAGAAAAAATTGCAGAAACCAATAAGGTGCTTGGAGCTTTGCCAATGCCGCTCAGCGCCGCAATATTCGGCATGGGGGAGGATGGACACACCGCATCGTTTTTTCCCGGGGGGGACACGCTGGAAGCGGCCCTGAACGAAACCGGTCCGGCGCTTGCCATCAGCGCTCCGGGAGCCGGAGAACCGCGCGTGACCCTGACCCTTCCTTTTTTGTTGGGTGCAAAAAACCTATATCTGCATGTTCAGGGGAACCAAAAGGCTCTGGTGCTGGAAAAGGCTCTGGCGGGTGATGACATCGCCGAAATGCCGGTACGGGCCTTGTTGCACCAGGACCTCAAGCCCGTTGAAATTTATTGGTGCCCCTGAACCAGTTACAGGAAAAATATGAGCATAAACAAAACCATTTCGCAGGTGACCTCCCGCATTGCTGCCAGAAGCGAGACAAGCCGCGCTGACTACCTCGAACGCATGGCCGCGCAAAGCGACAAGGGCGTCGAACGGGCGGCACTGAGCTGTGGAAACCTTGCCCATGGTTTCGCCGCCTGCCCACCTGCGGACAAAGCTGCGCTGGCCGGGGACAGGGCACCGAATATTGCCATTGTCACCTCATACAACGACATGCTCTCCGCCCATCAGCCCTATGCGGACTATCCCGAAATCATCAAGCAGGCGGCCCGCGAAATGAAGGCCACCGCTCAGGTGGCGGGGGGCGTGCCCGCCATGTGCGATGGGGTGACCCAGGGCCAGCACGGCATGGACCTGTCGCTGTTTTCCCGCGATGTGATTGCCATGGCGACCGCCATCGCCCTGTCCCACAACATGTTCGACGCCGGGGTCTACCTTGGAGTTTGCGACAAGATCGTGCCCGGAATGCTTATCGGGGCGCTGGCCTTTGGCCATCTGCCGGCGGTGTT
Source organism: Devosia sp. (assembly GCA_011322005.1). Lineage (GTDB taxonomy): Bacteria > Pseudomonadota > Alphaproteobacteria > Rhizobiales > Devosiaceae > DROE01. The sequence continues at coordinate 1,438 of DROE01000203.1, read as the reverse complement.
CATTCCCGCCGGTCCCATGGTCTCAGGCCTGCCCAATGACGAGAAATCCCGCATCCGGCAATTGTTTATGGAAGGAAAGGTGGGCCGGGCCGAACTGCTCGAAGCCGAGGCCAAATCCTACCACTCTCCCGGCACCTGCACCTTTTATGGCACCGCCAACTCCAACCAGATGCTGATGGAAATCATGGGCCTGCACCTGCCCGGCTCTTCGTTCGTCAACCCCGGCACCCCCTTGCGCGATGCGCTGACCCGGGCCGCGGTGCACCGGGCGGCCGAACTGGCCAAAGAGGGGGACGCAAGAACGCCTCTGGGCGAGTTGATGGATGAAAAAACCATCGTCAACGGTCTTGTTGGGTTGCTGGCAACGGGCGGCTCGACCAATCACACCTTGCACCTGATAGCCATCGCCGCGGCGGCCGGATTGCAGGTGACCTGGGACGACATGTCAGCGCTCTCCGAGGTTGTGCCCCTCTTGACCCGGATTTACCCCAACGGGGTTGCTGACATAAACCATTTCCACGCCGCCGGGGGTGTTGGCTTTCTGGTGCGCGAACTGCTGAGCGGCGGCTATCTGCACGCCGACGTCAAAACCATTGCCGGGGAGGGTCTGCAGGCCTATTGCGTGGAGGCAAAACTCATCGAGGCAGAACTGGTGTTCAAGCCCGCGGCCAAAGAGTCCGCGGCCCCCAAAATTCTGGCCCCGCTCGACAAGCCTTTTGCCAAAAATGGCGGTCTCAAGCTGCTCAGTGGCAATCTGGGCAAGGCGGTCATCAAGACCTCAGCGGTCAAACCCGAGCACCGGATTGTTCAGGCCCCGGCCCGTGTATTCCACTCCCAGAGCGGGTTGCAGGAGGCCTTCAAGGCGGGGGAACTGAATGGAGACGTGGTCGTGGTCGTCCGCTTTTCCGGCCCCCGCGCCATCGGCATGCCCGAGTTGCACAAGCTCACCCCTCTATTGGGGATTTTGCTGGACCGGGGGCATCAGGTGGCCCTGATTACCGACGGGCGCATGTCGGGCGCTTCGGGCAAGGTGCCCGCTGCCATCCACGTCACTCCCGAAGCTCTGGAGGGCGGGGCCATCGCCAAAATCAGGGATGGGGACATCATCCGGCTTGATGCAGAGACCGGAGTGCTGGATTTTGTCGGCGACGAAAACGAGTTTTTCTCGCGCACCCCGGCCAGCGAAGATTTGCGTGGTGCCCATTCCGGTATGGGAAGAGAGCTTTTTGCGGAGTTTCGCCAAAATGTGGGACGAGCTGACGGGGGAGCCAGTATATTCTCCCGACCCTAGACCGTTTCATGTTTAGATTGAACCATTCTGACGGAGCGTTTTTTGTGACAGGACCAAGCGAAGGATTGAAGACCATATGGGGATATGGCCGAAGGACTTCGCGCCGGTATTGGCGCAAAAGGGCCCGTCCCCCTTGGGTTTCAGATT
>DROE01000202.1 GCA_011322005.1 Devosia sp. | reverse complement strand
TACGAGCTGGGCGAGGCTCTGGGCCTGATGGATTTTGAAGCGGCGGCGCGCATGTCGGGCGCGCGCTTTGTGGTGCTCAGGGACCAGTTGGCGCTGCTGGAGCGGGCGCTGGGCAATTTCATGCTCAACCTGCACACGATCCATCACGGGTTCAGCGAGATTTCAGCGCCCCTGCTGGTTCGCCCCGAGGCACTGGTGGGCACCGGGCAATTGCCCAAATTCGCCGAAGATTCCTTCCAGACCACTGACGGGCGCTGGCTTGTCCCCACCCAGGAAGTCACCCTGACCAATCTGGTGCGCGAACAGATTTTAAGCCATGAGGAACTTCCTTTGCGCTTTTCCAGCCTGTCCCAGTGTTTCCGTTCCGAGGCGGGTTCCTCGGGCCGGGACACCAAGGGCATGTTGCGCCAGCACCAGTTCTCCAAGGTGGAGATGGTGGCCATAACCACCCCGGACAAATCCGAGGAAGAGCATGAGCGGCTGCTCAGATGTTCACAGCAGGTGCTTGAGCGTTTGGAAATTCCTTATCGCACCGTGCGCCTTTGCTCCGGGGACACCGGGGATTCCATGCGCCGGACCTATGATATCGAAGCCTGGATGCCGGGACAGGATACATATCGGGAGGTTGCATCTGTCTCCACGGCCGGGGACTGGCAGGCAAGGCGCATGAATGCGCGCTATCGTGATGAAGAGGGCGATGTGCGGTTCGTGCACACTTTGAACGGGTCCGGGGTTGCGGTGGGCCGGATTATGATCGCGGTCATGGAAAACTACCAGAACAGCGATGGCTCAATCACCATTCCCGAGCCGCTTCAGCGTTATATGGGCGGGCTGAAGAAAGTTGGCGCGAACAAATGAAACCAAATCCCCGCATTCTGATTTCAAACGACGATGGCATCGACGCGCCGGGGCTGGAGCTGCTGAGCGAGCTGGCCGCCCAACTGAGCCAGGATGTCTGGGTTGTGGCACCTGGGGGGAACCAGTCCGGTTCCGGGCACAGGTTCACCCTGGGCACGGAAATGTCACTTACCAGGCATGGGGAGCGGCGTTTCTCGGTAGATGGCACCCCGGCTGACTGTGTGGTGATCGGATGCACTCATGTGCTCAGGGACCATCCGCCCGATATTGTGCTCTCCGGCATCAATCACGGGCAGAACATGGGCGACATCATTCATTGTTCGGGCACCGCCGCCGCGGCCCGTGAGGGGGCCCTGCAGGGGGCGCTGGGTATCGCGCTGTCGCAGGCCATAGACTATGAAAACCAGTTGGATGTTTCCTGGGAGTGCGCAACGGTACATGGTGCGAACCTGCTCAAAAACCTGATTGCCAATGCAGGAGGGCGGGATACCTATTACAACATAAACTTTCCGGTGTGTGCTGCCAAAGCCGTGAGCGGGGTTGAAGTCGTTCCCCATCAGCGCTTTGAACGCTCGGCGTTCAAACACTATCCCAGCAAGAATGCGGACAGGTTTTTCATCTCCATTCCCGACACGCCAACACCGATGGATCCGGGGCATGATTTTCATGTGCTCAGCACAAAAAATGCCATTACCATAACGCCTCTTACGCTCGTGCAATCGGACCTGGGAGACATTCAGCGTCTGCAGGGAAAAATCGCACTCGCCGGGTTGTAGGGCCAAAGCGTTTTGGCCGGCCAGAAAGCAGTGGAAAGCACTGCCGGGGCAATTTAGTTCGAATTTTATGCATTTTAAGGCGCTATTTACCTAACGCGGCCTAATCTCATGCCCAGTTGTTTAGTTGAGTATGAGTAATCACATGAGTAGCCGTGCGAACGGAGTAACGTTGAAAAACCATCTCGCAATTGCGGGAGTGCTGGTTGGAACGCTTGTTCTTTCAGGCTGTTCTTCTCTGGGGGCTTTTACAGACAATTCGCTGGTGACCGGGTCTATTGCGCCCGCGGAGCCTGGCAACCTTACCCAGCCCGTGCCGGGTGCCGTGGCTTCTGTGCCAACAACGGATGGTCCATATCTCCCCCCCGCCGAGGTCGGCACGCCGCTTTCCGCAGGTAATCTGATGACGCCGGGTGTTCCTTCTTCTCCTCAACTGATGCCACCACTGCCCGGGGGCGCAACTCCCGTTGTTGCCCAGGAACTTCCTGCAGTTCTGTCCCCGCCGCAATCACCTCAAGTTGGGAGCCAACAAACCATGCCTGCTCAAGCCACCGCCACGCCGTTGTTTCAGGATAATTCCGTCCCCCAGATTGCGCCAGATGTGCCGGACCGCGCGCGCCAGACCACCAGCGTTGCCGCGCGTGAGGGTATGTTTGAACATACGATTGAAACCGGGGAGTCGCTATATTCCATCGCCCGCCGGTATGATGTTTCCACCAGTGCACTGGTTACAGCCAACAATCTTTCGGCACCCGACCAGATTTACGTGGGCCAGAAAATCATCATTCCGGGGCGTACCGACCTGTTGGCTTCGCCAAGTTCCACGCCTGCGTCGGACAGCATGTCCACAGCTTCAGTTGCACCGGCCCAGCAAAATTCAGTTCCTGAAACCGCCTCCCAGCCGCCAGCCGCCCCCGTGCAGGTCGCCACGGCAACCCCGGTTGCGCCAAATGCTGACGATTTCCGCTGGCCGGTGACCGGCCGGGTGATCGTTGATTTTGAGGCTTCGCGCCGTACCGGCATCAACATTGAAGCACCGGAAGGCGCTTCAGTGAGGGCGGCGGAAAGCGGAACGGTAATCTATGTGGGCAATGGTGTTGAGGGTTATGGCAACCTTATTCTTGTGCGTCACCCAAATGGTTTTGTTTCCGCCTATGCGCACATGAAAGACATTACCATCGCCAAAAACGATGTGGTGCGCCGCGGTGACCAGATTGGCACCATCGGCATGACCGGTTCGGTCAACCGTCCACAACTGCACTTTGAACTGCGCCGGGGCGCGACACCAGTCGATCCCATGCCGCTTCTGGCCAACTAGCGGTTGAACATATGGACTAAAAGTTCTTCCGCTTAAAGTTTTAGTGCAGGCAAAAGAGGCCAGGCGTTGCGGGGAAAGCCGCTATATCGCCTGGCCTTTTTCTCCGGCAAGCTGGCGAATAAACTGGATGGCCACCCGTCCCGAGCGCGCTCCCCTTGCTGCTGCCCATGCAATGGCGCGCGACCTGAGTTCATCAGCGCCAATCTGAATGCCATAATGGGCGGAATAGCCGGCCACCATTTCCAGATATTCATCCTGTGAGCAGTTGTGAAAACCCAGCCACAGGCCAAACCTGTCGGAGAGGGATATCTTTTCATCAACCGCTTCGCCCGGGTTGATGGATGTGGAGCGCTCATTGTCAATCATGTCGCGGGGCATCAGGTGGCGGCGGTTGGAGGTGGCATAGAACAGCACGTTGGCCGGACGCCCCTCCAGCCCTCCGTCCAGAATGGTTTTGAGCGATTTGTAGGTGACTTCACCGGCGTCAAAGCTCAGGTCATCGCAAAAAACTATGAACCGGGCGGGCAGGGGAGCTATGGCACGCATCAGCGCGGGCAGGCTGGCGATGTCTTCGCGGTTGATTTCAACCAGAACAAGACGTTTGAGGTCTTTGTCGGAGCGCTGTGCGATTGAGGCATGCAGGGCCTTGACCAGGGAGCTTTTCCCCATGCCCCTTGCGCCCCAAAGCAGGGCGTTGTTGGCGGAGTGAGCACGGGCGAATTGAAGAGTATTTTGTTCAAGAGTTGCACGTATGTCATTGATCCCCCGTAACAATGACAGAGGAACGGCGGAAACGCTGTCCACGCGGAGCAATGTCAGTGAAGTTGCATCCCAGTGATAGGCATTGGCCTCACCAAAGCCGAGAGCGGTGTCCTTTTTTGTCCCTGAAACCGATTTGAGAGTGGCGCTGAGTTCGCCAATGGCGCGCGCAATATCCGCCAGCATTTGTTTTTTGCTCAAAATTTGTTTCCTTCTGGAGTTTTAGCTCTCAAATGCCTTTGCATTCAGTAGGGGCCGCTTGTATAGTCCGCGCGATTTTGAAGGCGATGTACTGACATCTGCCGCCGATACATCCTATATGGGATAATCCAACGGGCTTTGACAAGCCAACCGCCTGCTCAATGGCATGCGTTAACAAGGAGTCTGTTTCTATGTTCGTTACCCCTGCTTTTGCCCAGGCCGCCGGCGGCGGCGGCGCAGATTTGTTGTCGTCATTTTTTCCGATCATCCTGCTGATCATCATTTTCTGGTTTTTCATCTTCCGTCCCCAGCAGAAGCGGGCCAAGGAGCACAAGGCCATGCTGGAGGCTGTGCGCCGGGGCGACACAATCGTTACCAATGGCGGTCTGGTGGGAAAGGTTGTCCGGGTTAAAGACGACAGCATGGACCTGGATGTTGAAATTGCAGAAGGCGTGAAGGTAAAGATCGTGCGCTCGATGATTACCGATGTGCGCTCCAAGCCCGAACCGGTCAACGACAATGTCGAGAAGAAATAGACCAGGCTCCACCCTTTCCGGGTGCGCAGGTGCCCGGTACCAGGGGCGGGGTCCGCATTGGTTGCAAGGATAAATCATGCTTCAGTTTTCGCCCCTGCGCACCGGAATAATAATTGTTGTCGCCGTGATGGGCTTGTTGTTCGCACTGCCCAGTTTTGCACCCAAATCCTTTGTCGATGCCATGCCGGACTGGATGCCCAAACAGGAAATTGTTCTGGGCCTGGACCTGCAGGGCGGTTCGCACCTGCTGATGCAGGTCAACCGGCAGGACATTATTGATGAGCGTTTGCGTGACTTGCGGCGCGAAGTGCGCACGGTGCTGGCCAACGAGAATGGCATTGGTCACCTGATAGCAACCCAGGGCACACGGCTAACGATCACTCTAAGCGACCCCAGCCAGCTCGAGCAGGCGCGCGAGGCGCTTCAGGTAGTGGACACGGTGGTCAGCACCTCGGTGTTTTCGGTCGGCGGCGTTCGGGAACTGGACATTTCGGTTTCCGGGGACGACAAAATCATTATCTCCCTGACGGATGCGGGTATCAATGAGCGCATGTCCTCGCTGGTCACCCAGTCCATAGAAGTCATCCGCCGCCGGATTGACGAACTGGGTACCACAGAGCCAACAATCCAGCGCCAGGGCACGGATCGCATTCTTGTTCAGGTGCCCGGATTTGATGATTCCCAGCGTCTCAAGGACCTGATTTCACAGACCGCCCGGCTGACCTTTCACATGGTGCATCCAAGCATCACCGCCGCCCAGGCGCGCGCCCAGGGCCTGCCGCCGGGTACGATTATTGTGCCAAGTGTGGATGGTGTTGATGAGTTGTTGTTCGAGGAAGTGGCGCTTGGCGGGGAATCCCTTGTTGATGCGCAGCCCGGTTTTGATGCACAAACCGGCCAGTCCATAGTAACCTTTCGTTTCGACACCCGCGGCTCGATCATTTTCGGCGAGATAACTTCGGCCAATGTGGGCCAGAGATTTGCCATTGTGCTGGACAATCAGGTGATTACCGCGCCGGTTATCCAGACGGCAATCACCGGTGGATCGGGGCAGATTTCGGGTAGCTTCACGCCTGAGAGCGCCAATGATCTGGCTGTCCTGTTGCGGGCCGGTGCCCTGCCTGCGACCCTTGATATCATCGAGGAACGCTCGGTTGGTCCCAGCCTCGGCGCGGACTCGGTGGAGGCCGGCCTGCTTGCCGGATTGGTCGGCGCTGCCGCCGTCATTGTTTTCATGGTGCTGGCCTATGGCAAATTCGGCCTGTTCGCCAATATCTCACTTGTTCTCAATATTGTGCTGGTGCTTGGGGCGCTCTCCATGCTGGGAGCAACGCTGACGTTGCCCGGCATTGCGGGCATTGTGCTCACGGTTGGCATGGCCGTTGATGCCAACGTGTTGATTTTTGAGCGTATCCGTGAAGAAATGGTCGGCGGCAGGAGCGTGCATCAGGCGCTCGAAGCCGGGTTCAAGCGCGCCATGAGCACAATCATCGACGCCAATGTGACAACCTTCATTGCCGCCGCTGTGCTGTTCTTCCTCGGTTCCGGCCCCATTCAGGGTTTTGCCATAACCCTGGCGCTGGGTATTCTGACAACCATGTTCACCGCCTATTTTGTCACCCAGTTCACCATCGGGCGCTGGTATGCCTGGCGACGCCCCAAGACGCTGAAAGTCCAGCTGGTCAGCCTGGTGCCCGAGGGAACCCATATTCCGTTTATGGCATGGCGCAAAGTGGCAATGGGCCTTTCAGTGATTGCCATGGTGGCTTCCCTTGGTCTGTTCGGTTTTCAGGGCCTCAATCTGGGCATTGATTTCAAGGGCGGCTCTTCGGTTGAAGTTCAGGCGCTGGAGGGAGAGGCGGACATTGCCGACATTCGCGCGCGCGTTGGTGATCTGGGGCTCGGGGATGTGCAGGTGCAGGGTTTTGGCACGCCCGAGGATGTGCTCATCCGTGTCGAGGCGCAGGAGGGCGGAGATACCGTTCAGCAGGACGCGGTGCGCCTTGTCACCGAGGCGCTGTCCGGTGATTACGACATCAGACGGGTAGAGGTGGTCGGGCCGACGGTTTCGGGTGAACTGGCGATTGCCGGCACAATAGCGGTGGTGGTCGCTATTTTTGCGGTCCTGCTCTATATCTGGTTCCGTTTCGAGTGGCAGTTTGCCATCGGGGCGGTCATTGCGCTGGTGCACGACGTCATCCTGACGATCGGGCTTTATTCGCTCATCGGCTTTGAATTCAACCTCTCCTCGATCGCGGCGATTTTGACTATTGTGGGCTATTCGCTCAACGACACGGTGGTTGTCTATGACAGGGTGCGGGAGTATTTGCGCAAGTTCAGGAAAATGACGGTTACCGACCTGATTGACCTGTCGATAAATTCGATGCTCTCGCGAACAATGCTCACCTCCGTAACGACAGTGCTCGCGCTGCTGGCTCTGGTGGTCTTTGGTGGCGAGGTTATTCGCGGCTTCACCATCTCCATGACATGGGGCGTGCTTGTGGGAACCTATTCCTCGATTTTCATTGCCGCGCCCATTCTTATATTCTTCGGCTTGAAAACACGCGAGAAAGCTGAAAAGCAGGTGGAAGAAAAGCGCAGCGATGGAGCTTCTGTATAGCTTGCGTTACCTGAGGGTGTTATTGCGTGCAACGGGACGGACACTACCCCTACCAGAGTTCAATTGAGGCCTATGGCAATGGCGGATTCCGTTTTGCGGGAATGTCTCACAAGGGGTCGCTGCTCTGCCTGCCCAGTGGAATGCATGCCTGGAAAACGAGGGAAGCGGCGCAGATAAGCCTTCGGACCCTGTCTCCGGTTCTGGAGCAATCCGCGAATATCGACGTTTTGCTGGTTGGATTGGGCCAGGACATCGCGTTTTTTTCCCCGGAGCTGCGTCAATCCCTGCGTGCGCAGTCCATCATTGCCGAGGCGGTAACCACCGCCAGCGCGGTAAGCACCTATAACATCATGCTGTCCGAGGGGCGCGCTGTTGCGGCTGCACTGATCGCCGTTGAAAGGGCAAAACCCGATACCGGTCGCTCGCGATGAGCAAGAATGCTGCGTTCGTTGCCGACTATCTGAAAAGCAATGACCGGGACCGCTACTATGCGACGCTGGTGCTGTCGGAACCTCACCGCGCCGATGTGCAGGCGCTTTATGCGTTTAACGCCGATGTGGCCCTGATTGCAGAAAGAGTGTCGGAACCGGCACCGGGGGAAGTCCGGCTGCAGTGGTGGATGGACTTTCTGGCGGGGAGTGAACAGGGGGGGGCGCTTGCCAACCCCCTGGCGTCTGCCTTGTATGAAACCATCAACCGGGTTGACCTGCCCACAGGCCCGTTGCGCCGGCTGCTGGCGGCACGGCGCTTTGACCTCTACCACGACCCGATGCCCGACATGAACAGCTTTGAGGGCTATGCGGGTGAAACAAACTCGATCCTTTATCAGCTTGTCGCGCTGATTTTGAACAATGGCAATGACGCAGGCGCTGCTGAAGCAGCGGGGCACATGGGGGTGGCGCATGCTCTTGTGGGGCATTTGCGCAACCTGGGACAAACGGCAAGGACGCAAAGAATATTCCTGCCATGGTCGACTTTTTCCGAGCAGGGGGTGAGCAAGGCTGAGTATTTTGCACATGAAGCAAGCCCTCAACTCATCAAGGCAACCAGTGCACTGCGTGAACGGGCAGGCGAACACCTCAGCATCGCCCGGGAAGCAATCGGCGAACTGCCAAGGCCAATCCGGCTGGCATTTGTCCATGCTGCATTGCTTGAGGGGCAGTTGGCAGGGCTGGAAAAGTTTGAGCAGATCCCCTTCGTCTCTCCGCCCGACATTGCCGATTGGCAAAAAATTGCCAGACTGGTGTGGTGGGCAATTCGCAACTAGCAGTTTAACGCCAGTGAAACGCAGGAGCATCACAAATGTGGAAATGGCTCGCGGACCTGTCTCCTGATTTCAGCACAACCCTGCGCCGTTTTCCTTTGGCCATTTGCATGGCGGCTCTGGGCACCCTGATAGCGATTGCTTTCATAAATGACTGGATTGGCGAGGGGACAGACTTCTGGCCGGAATTGGCCTTTGGCCTTTTTACCGGGGCAATTTTTGCCACCGCCGGCAGTCTGTTTGCTCAAAGCCGACCAGACGCAAAAATTTCCATTGTCGTTCTTGCCTATATTTTACCACTGGTTGCGGTTGCGCTATTGCAGGTCTGGAGCACCCGCTATGTGATTTCGCCGCTCCTGCCTGTAATCGGTTTGTTCTGGTTGTCCGTTTCCCCGGTAACCCGCTGGGGGTCAGGGGAGGAACGCGCCGACATTCAGAACCGTTTCTGGTGGATCAACCACCGCGCTATCACCACGGCGATTGTCGCCGGGGTTGCTTTCGGGCTGATTTCACTGGGGCTGGTCGCCATTGAGCGCGCCATGGCCGTTCTGTTCGGACTGAAGGTTGGTGAACTGTTTTATCAATACCTGTTGCCATTCACCGGGTTGTTTCTGACACCTGTTTACTGGCTTTCCACAATCCCCAAACTGGATGAATACACAGAAAGGGACATAACCGAGCCCGATTTCCTTTCCCAGGCCATCGGGTTTCTGGGACAGTTTATTCTGGCACCGTTCCTTTTTGTCTATGCGCTGATCCTGCTGGCCTATGCGGTGCAGATTGTTGTGACCTTTTCGCTGCCAGAGGGCATGCTGGGCTGGATGGTGCTGGGGTTCACAATCGTTGGCGCTGCCACCTGGCTGGTTCTGCACCCCAAATTCATGCATGAACGCCTGATCGTAAAACAGTTCCGGCGCTGGTGGTTCTGGCTGACGATTATTCCGCTCCTGTTGTATGTTATCGGGGTATCGGTGCGTATTGATGCCTACGGGCTGACCGAGTTGCGCATGGGGCTGGTGGCCGGGGGCATCTGGGCCGGGCTGTTGACCCTGTTTTTTCTGACAAAAAGGTATGCCGATATCCGGCTGATACCCGGTCTGGCGGGCGCAATAATTCTGGCCCTGAGCGTTGGGCCGTGGAACTTTGTCAATCTGCCTTTGCTACATCAGAACATGCGTCTGGAAGCGGCCATCCACAACGCCACGCAGATCACGCAATCCACGGGTGGGCCTTATGAATGGAGCGAAGAGGGCGGGAAAGCCGCCGCTGGCGCGATTGACTATCTGAGTGGTTATGAGGACGGCCGGGTGCTGATGGCCGATACGCTGAGCCGACAGGGAATAATTCTGGATGACGACCAGTTGCAAAATCCGCGCGTCGTTCAGGCGGAGTTGGTGCTTGAATCCGGGAGGGGTGAAGATATACCGACACGCTGGGTGCGCATGGTGCGACCGGCCGGGCAGGCGGTGGATGTCTCCCGGACGCCGTTTTCACTTGGCTCTCTTGACTTGGTGCAGGGCGTTGCAGGGGAAGCGGGCGTGCTGGAATTTGTGCTGGCCGGCCAAGTCCTCAGCGTACGGGATGGCGCTGGTAACGAGACGGTGCTGGATTTGCTTGCCTGGAAGGATGAACAGGCGGGGGAAGTGCTTGCCCAGCCGGTGCTGGGTTTTGCGCTGGGGGGTGCCTCCTATGTCCTGATAGTCGAGCATGGAAATTTTCTGCTGCCTGAAGGTGAAACCGTGCAATGGGAGGTAACAGATATGCGGGCCAGTCTGTTCAGCGACAAAAGGCCGGAACCGGCGACAGAATAAAACTGTGTTCTATTCGATGTTCGCCCAGCTTTCGATTGCGCCAAGGGCACGCTCTGAAATGGCTTTCTTTTTGATTTTTTTGCGCTCGGCTTTTTTCAAACGTTTTACGCCATCGGGCTTTTTGACCTCGATGTCGGGAAACAGGCCGAAATTGATGTTCATGGGCTGGAAACTGCGCAGTTTTGACCCCTCATCCTCGAGATGGCCGCCAGTGATATGGTTGAGCAATGCGCCGTGAGCGGTGGTGGCAGGTGGCAGCGTTGCTTCCCCGCCCAGACAATCCGCCGCCGCCAGTCTTCCGGCAATCAGCCCGATGGCAGCGCTCTCCACATAGCCCTCAACCCCGGTCATCTGTCCGGCAAAGCGCAGGCGCGGCTGCACCTTCAGCCGCAGGTCAGAGGTGAGCACTTTGGGCGAGTTGAGGAAAGTGTTGTGATGCAGGCCGCCAAGGCGGGCAAACTCGGCGTTTTCAAGGCCGGGAATCATGCGGAAAATTTCAGCCTGATTGCCATATTTCAGCTTGGTCTGAAAGCCGACCATGTTCCACAATGTGCCAAGCGAATTGTCCTGCCTTAGCTGGACGATGGCATGGGGCTTGTTTTCGGGGTCGTTGGGGTTGGTCAGGCCCACCGGCTTCATGGGACCAAAACGCAGGGTCTCCCGCCCGCGGGCCGCCATTTCTTCAATGGGAAGGCAACCGTCGAAGTAGGGCACATTTTCCCAATCGTGGAACTCGTGGCTTTCTGAGGCGAGCAGGGCATCGACAAAATTGTTGTACTGCTCTTCGTTCAGGGGGCAGTTGAGATAATCGGCACCGGTGCCCGATGGTCCGGGCTTGTCGTAGCGGGACTGGGCCCAGACGATGTCGTGGTCGATGGAATCGGCGTGGATGATGGGGGCGATGGCGTCAAAAAAAGCCAGCGCATCCTGGCCGGTCAACTGCTGAATGGCATTGGCTAATGGCTCAGAGGTGAGGGGGCCTGAAGCGATGATGACATTGTTCCATTCGGCGGGGGGGAGGCCGGCAATCTCCTCTCGTTTGATGCTCACATTGGTGTGGGCTTCAAGCGCTTCAAGAATGTGGGCTGAAAAGCCCTTTCGGTCCACGGCCAGCGCACCGCCGGCGGGCAGGGCGTTGGCGTCGGCAGCGCGCATGATCAGGGAGTTGCAGCGGCGCATTTCCTCGTGCAGAAGGCCGACAGCATTATGTTCAAAATCATCGGAGCGCAGGGAGTTCGAGCACACAAGCTCGGCCAGGTCCGAGGTGATATGGGCAGGCGTCGCGCGCTGCGGGCGCATCTCATAAAGCGTGACCCTTGCGCCAGCTTGGCCTGCCTGCCAGGCCGCTTCGCAACCCGCAAGTCCCCCTCCGATGATGTGAACGGGTTCTGAGCTGTTCATGCCCGGCGCTTAGACTGTCTTGTGTTTTGAAACGAAACAAAACAACAGTCTAATCCTTTGTTTAAGCGTGTCATTTATCCGATAACCGGTGCCCACTTATCGGTGACACGCTCTAACAGGTGCGGGGCAGGGGTGCAACAGGCGCGAAAAAACGCGCAAAAAAACACCCGCTTTCATTTTGAAGCGGGTGTCTAACTTTCAGAACGGCTTTGCTTACCGGTCATACCGGCACTAGATACGATTTGCGTATTCCTGAGCCAGGCGATGAATGTCGCCGCGGTTGATGCCGATGTCGTCGAGCGAACGGGCGTCAAGCGCATTGAGATCGCGATATGTACGGTGGTAGGCGGACCATTTCCGGATAGATTTAAGAATGCCCATGGTGAAGCTCCTCTTGCTGGTGTATTGCTGTTTACGAGTATGTATTTAGGCAAGGCCGAGGGCATTGAGCAGGGGGTATTTTCTCAACCCCGCCATGCAGGAAATGCAGGGCTGATTAACAAAAAGTTACCAACGCCAGCGCTCTATTGCGCCGCATCGCGCCGCCCTGTGTCACGGCGCTGCAATACCGGTTTCAGGAAGCTGCCGGTATGGGAACGCGGGCAATCCACGATGTCTTCAGGGGTGCCCACGGCAACGATTTCTCCGCCGCCATCGCCACCCTCCGGCCCCAGGTCAATAACCCAGTCGGCGGTCTTGATGACCTCCAGATTATGCTCGATGACCACCACGGTATTGCCCGTTGCCACCAGTTCATGCAGCACATCAAGAAGTTTGGCCACGTCGTGGAAATGCAGGCCCGTAGTGGGTTCGTCCAGCATGTAAAGCGTGCGGCCCGTGGCGCGCTTGGAAAGCTCGCGGCTCAGCTTGACCCTTTGCGCTTCGCCCCCGGACAGGGTGGTGGCGGGCTGGCCAACCTTGACATAACCAAGGCCGACCTTTTGCAGGGTCAGCATCTTGTCGCGGATTGAGGGGACGGCTGAAAAAAACTCAACCCCCTCGTCGACGGTTAATTCCAGAACGTCGGAAATGGATTTGCCCTTGAACAACACGTCAAGGGTTTCGCGGTTATAACGCTTGCCCTTGCACACATCGCAGGTGACATAAACATCGGGAAGGAAGTGCATTTCAATCTTGATGAGCCCGTCGCCCTTGCACGCTTCGCAGCGCCCGCCCTTGACGTTGAAGGAGAACCGGCCCGGCCCGTAGCCGCGGGCCTTTGATTCGGGCAGCCCGGCAAACCATTCGCGGATGGGGGTAAAGGCCCCGGTATAGGTGGCGGGGTTGGAGCGCGGGGTGCGCCCGATGGGGCTCTGGTCGATGTCGATAACCTTGTCGAGAAATTCGAGCCCCGTCAGTTCCTCGTGGGGAGCGGGGTTGAGCCGGGCACCGTTCAGTCGCCGGGCGATGGCCGCATAAAGCGTATCAATCATCAGGGTGGACTTGCCACCCCCCGAAACCCCGGTAATGGCGATGAACTGGCCCAGGGGGATATCGACGGCGACGTTTTTCAGATTGTTGCCGGTCGCGCCCTTGAGTTTGAGGCGCCGGGTGCTGGAGGGTTTTCTGCGCTCCGGGGGGATGGGAATGGAAAGCTCGCCGGAAAGGTATTTTCCGGTCAGGCTGTTTTCGCTGGCAAGAATATCGGCTGGCTTGCCCTCAGCCACGATTTCGCCACCGTGGATGCCGGCGCCGGGGCCGATATCCACCACATGGTCGGCATTCATTATGGCGTCCTCGTCGTGTTCGACCACAATCACCGTATTGCCCAGGTCACGCAGTCGGCGAAGGGTTTCAAGCAGACGGGCATTGTCGCGCTGGTGCAGGCCGATGGAGGGTTCGTCGAGCACGTAAAGCACCCCGGTGAGGCCCGAGCCAATCTGGGAAGCCAGCCGGATGCGCTGGCTCTCGCCGCCCGAAAGCGAGCCCGAGCCGCGTGACAGGGTGAGATAGTCCAGCCCCACATCATTGAGAAAGGCCAGCCGGTCGCGGATTTCTTTCAGGATGCGCTCACCAATGGCCAGTTGCTGTGCGTTCAGACTTTGGGGCAGGGCGGCGAACCATTTGGCTGCGGCGCTGATGGATTTGTCAGCGACCTGGGTGATGTGCAGCCCGTTGATCTTGACCGCCAGTGCCTCGGGCTTGAGACGTTGGCCATGGCACACTTCACAGGGAGCCTTGCTCATATAGCGCCCGATTTCCTCGCGCATGCCCGAAGACTCAGTTTCGCGGAAACGGCGCTCAAGATTGCCGATTACTCCCTCAAAGGGTTTTGAGGTCTTGTAGGTGCGCAAGCCGTCATCATAGACGAAGTTGATGACGGTTTTGCCGGTGCCATAAAGCACGGCCTGGCGCAATCTGTCGTCGAGGTCCCGCCAGGGTGTGTCCAGTGAACCTTGATAGTGGGTGCAAAGGGCTTTCAAGGTTTGCTGATAATAGGGAGCGGAGGTGCGCGACCAGGGAACGATTGCCCCGGCACCCAGCGTCAGCGCGGGGTCGGTAACCACCAGATTGGGGTCGATCTTGAGTTCCGAACCCAGACCGTCGCAGGTGGGACAGGCCCCGAACGGGTTGTTGAACGAAAACAGGCGCGGTTCTATCTCGGCAATGGTAAAGCCGGAGACCGGGCAGGCAAATTTCTGCGAGAAGGTGATTTGGCTGGCGGTTCCGTCCTGTTCTTTTTTGTCGGCAAACTCGGCCACCGCAATGCCAT